>JBBRFV010000170.1:0-5691 GCA_038241335.1 Caulobacterales bacterium
CTTGCGCCGGGAGGGATGGCTGCCCCCGTTTCCCTTCAGCCGACACTACGCGCGTAATCGCGAGGGTGAAGGCCGTTCTGAGGGTTAGGAGGGAATGGTGGCTGGAGGCGGGCTCGAACCGCCGACCTGTGGGTTATGAATCCACCGCTCTAACCAGCTGAGCTACCCAGCCCCGATCAACCCGGGAACGCGGCGGGAACTGGTCTGTCCGTCGCGAGAGGCGGTCGTATAGAGGCGCGCGGCGGCGGATTCAAGTCAGGCTGCGTCGGATCGAGAAGGCGGAGCCTTCTGACCTCGGCCCACCGGGAAAGTTGCGTCATGTGGCGGGAACGGCGACGGTCCCTTGGCTATTTCCCGATCGACCCGTCCGGAGCCTCCGCCATGCGCCTGATCACCCTCGCTGTCGCCGTCTCCACCCTCGCCCTCGCCGCCGCCTGCGGGGCCCAGGATCGCCCGGCCGCCCGGGCCGGCGGGCTGGTGGAGACGCGCGCGCCCAACGGCGTCGGCCAGACGCCCGCCTTCGCCGGCCAGACCCGGGCGCCGGCGGTGCATACGGCGCGCACCCTGACGCATACGGTGGTCGCCTCGGGTCTGTCGCACCCGTGGGGTCTGGCCTTGATGCCCGACGGACGCTGGCTGTTGACCGAGCGGCCTGGCCGGCTGAGGATCATCGACGCGGACGGTCACATGAGCGAGCCCGTGGCCGGCCTGCCGGCCGTCGACGCGCGCGGACAGGGCGGGCTGCTGGACGTCGCCGTCGGTCCGACCTTCGCGACCGACCGGATGATCTACTGGAGCTACGCCGAGCCCCGCGAGGGCGGCAACGCCACCGCCGTGGCGCGCGGCCGGCTGTCGGACGACGCGACCCGGGTCGAGAACGTCCAGGTCATCTTCCACGCCATGCCCACCTATGACGGCGACAAGCATTTCGGCTCGCGCCTGGCCTTCGCGCCGGACGGCAAGCTGTTCATCACCCTGGGCGAGCGCTCCGACAAGCCGATGCGGCCCCAGGCCCAGGACCTGTCGTCGGACATGGGCAAGACCATCCGCATCAACGCCGACGGCTCGATCCCCGTCGACAACCCCTTCGTCGGCCGCGCCGGCGCGCGGGGCGAGATCTGGTCGCTGGGCCACCGCAACGTCCAGGCGGCGGCGATCCAGCCGGGTACGGGCGTCCTGTGGACGGTCGAGATGGGCACGCGGGGCGGGGACGAGGTCAACGCAGACCGCGCCGGGGTCAACTACGGCTGGCCGATCATCGCCTATGGAATCGAATACGCGGGCGGCCTGATCAACGAGGGGATCACGGCGCGCGAGGGGCTGGAGCAGCCGGTCTATTACTGGGACCCTGTGATCGCGCCCGGTGGGGCGACCTTCTATGACGGGGCGATGTTCCCCGAGTGGCGGGGAAACCTGCTGGTGGCCGGGTTGGCCGGAAAGCATGTCGCGCGACTGGTGATCGAGCGCGGCCGGGTGGTCGGCGAGGAACGGCTGCTGGCCGACATCGGCCAGCGCGTGCGCCAGGTCCAGGTCGGCCCCGACGGCGCGGTCTGGGCCATCACCGACGAGAATGACGGCCAGCTGGTGCGGCTCAGCGGGACCTGAACCGGCCGCTTAACGGTTCTCCAAGCCTGATCGGCTAGCCTGCGGGCATGACAGCCCTCGAGACCCCGCACGACCGGCCGCCCGCCGACCTGCGCGCCCTGACGACGCTCCGTTTCCTCGCGGCCTTCTGGGTGGTGCTGTACACGGCCTGGCCGCACCTCGACGTCGGCTTCACCCCGACGGCGGTGACGAAGGGCTATCTGGGGGTCGAGGTCTTCTTCGTCCTGTCAGGCTTCATCCTCAGCCACGTCTATCTCGAGGCCGCCGGGACCGCCCGCTTCTCGTACGGCGGCTTCCTGTGGGCGCGGCTGGCGCGGGTCTATCCGCTGCATCTGGTCACCCTCGCCGGCATGGCGGCGCTGGGCCTTGCGGCGACCGCCGTGGGCATCGGTGTTGATCACGGCCTGACCGACTGGCGCGCGCTGCCCGCCCATCTGACCCTGACCCACGCCTGGGGCCTGGCCCCGTCGTCGGCGTTCAACCATCCGTCCTGGTCGATCTCGGCCGAATGGTTCGCCTATCTGGCCTTCCCCGCCTTCGCCTTCGTGGCCTGGCGACTCAGGAACCGGCCGGGGCTGGCGACCGCGCTCGCGGCCGCCTTCGCCCTGGCCCTCTACGCCGTTTTCCAGCCGTTGGCCGGTTTCTCCCTGACCGAGGCCACCTTCCGCTGGGGCGCGCTGCGGATCGTTCCCTGTTTCGCCCTGGGGTGCGCCCTGTATCTGGTGCGCCGCCGGGCTCCGGTTGCGCATGCCGGTTGGCTGGCCGCGATCGCCGGCGCGGGCGTGCTGATCGCCGCCTCCGTTCCGCTGTGGGACCCGATCGTGGTTCTGTGCGCGGGCGGGCTTATCCTCGGTCTCGGCTCGCTGGAGAACGACCGGATGGGCGTGCTCGGCTCACGCGCCGGGGTCTATCTCGGCGAGATCAGTTACTCGGTCTATATGGTCTGCGCCCCGGTCCTGCTGGTCATGACCAACCTGGTCGCCCGGATCACGGGGGCCGAGGACAAGCGGTTTCAAATCATTGTGTGGCTGGGGATCGTTTTGACCATTCCGGTCACGGCCATGGCCACCTATCACCTGGTCGAACGCCCGGCCCGCAAGGCTTTGAGGGGGATTTCAGACCGGCGCGAGGCGCGCCACGCTGCGGCGAAAGCGCGCACGGGTTCGCCTGAAAGGGTTCTTCAACCCTCGGAAACTATCGTCTAGGGATAGGTCAGAGTGTAACAGTCGGAAACAATCCAGCATGATGAAACGGCTCACCGCCGCTGTGGTTGCAGCGACAATCGGATTTTCAGTGCTGGGCTATGCGCCCGCCGCGAAGGCCGACGAGCCGTACTGGCAGTGCGTGACCTTCGCCCGCATGTTCTCGGGCATCAACATCTTCGGCGACGCCTGGACCTGGTGGAACCAGGCGGTGAACCATTTCCGCACCGGCCACCGTCCTGAAACCGGTTCGGTGCTGGTGTTCCAGCCCGAAGGCCGCATGAACCGGGGCCACGTCGCCGTCGTCTCCGACATCCTGACCGATCGCGTGATCCGCGTGACCCACGCCAACTGGGGCGGCAGCCGCGGCAAGGTCGAGGAAAACGTCACCGTGGTGGATGTTTCCACCGGCGGCGATTGGAGCTCGGTCAAGGTCTGGTACAACCCGATCCATGACCTGGGCACCACCGTCTATCCGACGTACGGCTTCATCTACAAAGGCGCGCGCGACGCGCTCGCCGGGGCGACCCAGATGGCGTCGGCCGACACCAGCGTCGGCCAGCCGTAGGGCGTCCTTCCGGGTCGTCGCATGATCCGGGTCTATCGCACCAGCTGCAACGCCTGGGAGCCGGCGGGGGTCGAGCCCGCCGCCTGGACCCTGCCCGCCGACGGTCTGTGGATCGACCTGGTCGAGCCGACGCCGGACGAGGACAAGGCCGTTGAACGGGCCCTGGGCCTGTCCATCCCGACCCGGGCCGAGATGGCCGAGCTGGAAGCCTCCAGCCGTCTCTATCGCGAGAACGGCGCGACCTATGTGACCGCCGACATCATCCGCAACGGCGACGACGAGATACCCTCCATCGACCCGGTGACCTTCGTCCTGACCGAGGGCCCGATGGTCACGATCCGTTATTTCGAGCCAAAGCCCTTCTCGATGCTCACCGACAAGCTGGAGCGGGACCCGACGGTCTGCACCACCGGGCCGACCATGTTTCTGCATCTGATGGAGGCGGTGATCGACCGCGCCTCGGATATTCTGGCGAAGAACGCTGTGCGGGTCGAAGCCGTGGGCAATCATGTCTTCTCGGGGCGCAAGACCGTGGGTTTCGAGAAGCTGATCACCAAGCTGGGCCGGGCCAGCATCGCCAACGCCCGTATAGAGCAGAGCCTCGCCGGCCTCGCCCGCATCTTCGCCTTCGTCGGCATCGACGAGCGGATCGACAAGGTCCCCGACGCCCGCGCCCACCTGCGCTCGCTCAGCCGCGACGCCGAGAGCCTGATCTCGCACAGCCAAGCGGTGGCGTCGTCGATCAATTTCCAGCTCTCGGCGGCGCTCGGCCTCGTCAACATCGAACAGTCGTCGATCATCAAGATCTTCTCGGTGGCGGCGGTGGCCTTCATGCCGCCGACCCTGATCGCCTCGATCTACGGCATGAATTTCGATCACATGCCCGAGTTGCACTGGATGGAGGGCTATCCGCTGGCGGTCGGCGCCATGGTCATCGCGGCCATTCTGCCGCTGCTGTGGTTCAAGAAGAAGGGCTGGCTGTAACCGGCCGGCCCGCGATAGGAGAGGTCATGACCGACCCGGCGACCCCCTCCGACATCACCTACGCCGGCTATCTGGCCCTCGACGACCTGCTGGCCGCCCAGCATCCGCTGTCGGACCAGCACGACGAGATGCTGTTCGTCGTCATCCACCAGACCAAGGAGCTGTGGCTCAAGCAGATCCTGCACGAGGTCGCCCTCGCCCAGGCGCTGGTGCGGGCCGGCGACCTGGTTCCGGCCTACAAATGCCTGGCCCGCGTCAGCCGCATCCAGGCGGTGATGACGATGAGCTGGGACATCCTCGCCACCATGACCCCGGCCGACTATCTGAAATTCCGCGGGGTTCTGGGCTCGTCCTCCGGCTTCCAGAGCGACCAGTTCCGCCGGTTCGAATTCATGCTGGGCCTGAAGGATGGACGCTTCCTGCGATTCCATCAGGACCGGCCCGAGGCGCACGCCGCCCTGTCGACGGCGATGGCCGCGCCCAGCCTCTATGACGACGCCCTGTCGCAACTGGCCATCGCCGGCCTGCCGGTCCCGCTCGGGGTTCTGAACCGCGACGTCAGCCTGCCCTATGAGCCGTCCGAGGCGGTCGAGGCGGCCTGGCTGGAGGTCTATCGCGACACCGAGCGCTGGTGGCCGCTGTACCAGCTGGCCGAGAAGCTGGTCGACCTGGACGACGCCCTGCTGACCTGGCGGCACAAGCATGTGGTCACCGTCGAGCGCATCATCGGCCGCCGCCGCGGCACCGGCGGCACCGAGGGCGTCGCCTATCTGACCGAGACCCTGCAGCGGCGCTGCTTCCCCGAGCTGTGGTCGCTGCGGACCAGACTCTAGAGCGAAACCGGTCTTGAGGGACGCCGTCGCTCAGGGCCCGGACTACGCTCAAGGTCCTGCATCATTTCCCGGCTTCGGCTTCAGCCGCCGGTCGTCGTTCAATCCCAGTCGCGCCTTGACTTCGAACAGGTCGGCCCCGACGGGGACGATCAGCAGGCGTTTGGGCTCGGCCGCATTGACGGCGATCACCGCGTTCCTCGGGCAGACGTCGAAACAGTCGGTCTCCTTGACCACCAGTTCGGCCTTCTTGCCCTTGCCGGCCTTCAGATATTTGCGCAGCGCCTTCTTCAGGGTCTTGTCGCCGTCGGGGCCGAAGCCGCCGTCCAGCTTCTTCTGGCATTTGCGGCAGACCAGCACGACGTCGCGCCACCGGGTCTTCGTGGTCCTGAGATCGGCCATGTCCTTCAGGTCGGCCTGTTCCCGGCCTTGCGCAAGGGCCCGGCGCGTGCCCCCATCGGCCGACACGGGGAGCCCGCGCCATGACCATCCATCGCCTGAC
>JBBRFV010000171.1:0-5646 GCA_038241335.1 Caulobacterales bacterium
CGGGGGCCGTGCGCGCCGGGCCGAACAAGCGGGTGGTGTTCGCCGAGGGCGAGGAGACCGCCGTCATCCGCGCCGCCAGGGGCTTCAAACAGGCCGAACTGGGCACGCCGATCCTGATCGGTCGCGAGGACCTGATCCGCAAGAACGCCGCCGAGGCCGGGCTCAATTTCGACGAGCTGGGCATCGAGATCATCAACGCCCGGGTCAGCGAACGGAACGTCGAATACACCGACTGGCTCTACGACAAGCTGCAGCGCCGCGGCTATCTGCGTCGCGACGTGCAGCGGATGATCAACCAGGACCGCAACTATTTCGGCGCCGTGATGTGCGCCCGCGGCCAGGCCGACTGCATGGTCACCGGCGTGACCCGCAACTTCAACATGGTGCTGAAAGAGGTCCGCCGCGTCCTCGACGTCAAGGAGCGGATGATCGGCGTCTCGATCCTGCTGGCCAAGGGCCGCACCCTGTTCGTCGCCGACACCTCGATCCACGAACTGCCCGGCGCCGAGGAACTGGCTGAGATCGCCATCCAGGCCGCCGCCACCGTGCGCAAGATCGGCCGCGAACCGCGCGTCGCCTTCCTCAGCTATTCGACCTTCGGCAACCCGCCGGGCGACCGCGGCGAGAAGGTGCGCGAGGCCATTCGAATCCTCGACGCGCGCGGCGTCGATTTCGAATACGAGGGCGAGATGCCGCCCGAGCTGGCGCTGGATCCTGAGGCCCGCTCGGCCTACCCCTTCATGCGCCTGACCAAGGACGCCAACGTCCTGGTCATGCCGGCCATCCATTCGGCCGCCATATCGACCCGACTGGTCCAGGCGCTCGGCGGCGCGACCGTGATCGGCCCCCTGCTGGTCGGGCTGGAGAAGTCGGTCCAGATCGTCTCGCTGGGCGCCTCGGTCAGCGAAATCATCACCGCCGCGACCTTCGCCGCCTATGACGAGGGGGCGGTCGTTTCGGGCTGAGGCTCATCCCAGACGCGCTCCTGGGGCCGCCCGGGTCGTAGCAGCACCGCCAGGATCAGCGCCGGAACGCCGATGGCCGCGGCGATCAGATAGAAGGTCGAGAAGGCCTGAAGTTCGGTGTGGCCGACCTGAAGCCGCTCGACGAAGTCGCCCGAGAAGCCCTTCAGGATCTTGCCCGACCAGGCCATGGCCGAGGTCAGCAGGGCGTACTGGGTCGCGGTGTAGCCGAGGCTGGTCAGCGTCGACATATAGGCGATCAGGGCGATGCCCGACAGCGCCATGCAGAAGCTGTCGAAGCCCATGATCAGCGGGAAGGCCGTCACCGGCCCCCACACCGTGAAATCCCCGCCGTGCAGTCCGAGCAGGGCGAACAGCCCCACCGCGATCGGCTGAAGAACGGCCCCCAGGATCAGCGTCGGCTTGTTGCCCAGCCGCAGCGAAAGCACCCCGCCCACGGCGATGCCGAGGAAGGTCATCGGCAGGCCCACGGCGCTGCGCACCCAGGCGACGATCGGCTTCTCGATGCCTAGCGCCACATAATAGGGATTGCTCATCGGTCCGCGCAGGTAGTCGCACAGGTGATACAGGGTGATGAAGACCAGCATCAGGATGGCGGTCGTCATCCCGTGCGAACGGAAGAAGGCCCGGAACGGCCCCGCGATCGCATCGACGCCGTTCGACAGGCTCTGGCCGAGGCTGGCGCTCTTGGCCTCCATCACGGCGTCGGCGCGGGCCGGCTCCCGGGCGAAGACCGCCGCGATCACGCCGATGCCCATGGCCACGCCATAGATGGCGAACGACAGCGCCCAGCCGATCGACTGGGCCAGCCACAGGATCAGGGCCTCGCTGGCGAACAGGGCGATACGGAAGCCGAGCGAATAGACCGAGGTCAACAGGCCCAGCTCGTCCTCGTTCTCGGCGATCTCGATCCGCCAGGCGTCGATCACCGTGTCCTGAGCCGCCGCGCCGATACCGGTCATGACCGCGAAGGCCGCCAACAGGGGCAGGTTGTGCGAGCCGGACAGGGCCATGCCGATCATGCCGACGCCGACCACCGTCTGGGTGGCGATCATCCAGCCCCTGCGGCGTCCGAGGCTTTTCAGGAACGGCGGCGGCATCCGGTCGACGAAGGCGCCCCAGACGAATTTCCACAGATAGGCCAGGCCCGCCCAGGACAGGTAGCCGATCGCCGCCTTGGAGATGCCGTCGTCGGCCAGCCAGTAACCCAGCGTATTGCCGATCATCATGAAGGGCAGGCCGGACGAGAAGCCCAGAAGGGCCATGACCAGCATGCGCGGTTCGCGCATGGCCCGGATCAGCTCCATCAGGGTGCGTTTGCGCCGGACCGGGCGGCCCGAAGCCGCGGGTGTGCTGGCAGTCGCCATGGAACGTCCCTCGCTGGACGCCCCCGCGTCCTTGATCAGACGGCGACCTTGGCGCGCTCCGTCCGGTTCGTCCAGCGGGCGAGTGAGGCGCGTAGCGCTTCCAGTTCCAGCGGCTTGACCAGATGGTCGTCCATCCCGGCCTCGAGACAGGCCTTGCGGTCCTCGGCGAAGGCGTTGGCGGTCAGGGCCACGATCGGCGTCCGGTCTCCTCTGGCCCGCACCGCCCGGGCCGCGCTCGGTCCGTCCATGCCGGGCATCCGCATGTCCATGAACACCAGATCGTAGCGGGCCCGCTTCATCGCCTCGACCGCCTCGTCTCCGCTGGCGGCCGTCTCGACGGCGCAGCCCTCACGCTTCAGCAGGGTCGCGGCCAGCAAGGCCCCGACCGGATTGTCCTCGACCAGCAGAACGCGCGTTCCCGAGAACCGCCCGGGCAGGACCCGGTCGTCGTCCATGGGCGGCGGCGGCGGCGATCCGGGCTGCATCAGCGGCCGCACGCCGGACGCCGCCAGGACCCGCTCGGCGAGGGAGGCGCGGCGCAGGGGTTTGATCAGATAGCCGTGGAAACCGGCCGAGCGATAGCGGGCGATCAGGTCCCGCTCGGACGGCTTCAGCAGCACGATGGCGCGGGCTTCGGCGGGTCGCAGGGCCAAACCCTGCCCGCTGTCGCGGGCCGCGTGATCGACCAGAACCACCGAGGCGTCGTCGGCGACCGTTCCGCCGGAGGCCTCGATCTGGGCAGCGGCGGCGGCACGGATGAAGGGGTCGCGGGTGATGATCGCCACCGCTTGGTCGATCAGTGGCCGGCCCCGGTCGGCGGCGTCGGGCGCGGCGGGGAAGGCGGCCTCGAAACGGAACCGGGCGCCGGGCCCGTCGGGCCGGTCCGCCACCGAAACCGTCCCGCCCATGGCTGTGGCCAGGCGGTGCACCACGGCGAGACCGAGGCCCGCGCCGCCGTGACGGCTGGCGTCCGAGGCGTCGACGTGGCCGAACTCCTCGAAGATCCGGGCCCGCGCCTCGACCGGCACGCCGGGTCCGGTGTCATCGACGATGAAGGCCAGTCGCGGCCGGGAGACGCTGCCGCCGCAGCGTTCGACGGCAATGCGCACGCCGCCCGTCTCGGTGAATTTCACGGCGTTGCCGGCGAGGTTGAACAGCACCTGGCGCAGCCGTCCCTCGTCCGCCAGAACGTCGGCCGCGTCGGCGGCGACCGACCAGGCGACCTCAAGGCCGCGTTCATGGGCGCGGGGGCTGAGCAGTTCGGCGACGCCGCGCACCATGGTCTCCAGATCGACCGGAGCGGCGTCGAACTCCAGCTTTCCGGCTTCCAGCCGGGCATAGTCCAGCAGGTCGTTGACCAGACCCAGCAGGTGCTCGGCCGAGGATCGCGCGGCCTCGGCATAGGCCCTCTGGGCCCCGTCCAGCCGGGTGCGGGACAGCAGCCCCAGCATGCCGATGACGCCGTTCAGCGGCGTTCGCATCTCGTGGCTCATCAGGCGGAGGAACTGGTGCTCGGCCCCTTCGGACCGGTCCGGTTCAAGCTGGATCGTCGCCTTTGTACGCCGCACCATCGTCGCCTCCTGACGACGACCATGCGGCCGCAACCGTTAAGAGGGCTTCAAACCCCCGCCCTCATTCGCCGCAGGATCAGTCGGCGGCGCAGGCCGGGTTGCGGGCCGCGTCGGCGTAGGGTCGGTCGAAGCATCGGGCCAGCCTGCGCAGCTGGCCGGCATTGATGCCGTTGCGCCGCCCCTCCGCCGCCGTCAACGTCGCCAGCGACCGGTCCAGCAGGGCGCGGTCCTTGCTCAGAAAGCCCCAGACGCCGCGCGCATAGGTATTCCAGTCCATGCCGTCCTGCGGCGGAGCGGCGTCGTTGATTGTCGTCGCGGCCAGCCGCGCGGCCTCGTCCTCGCGGCCCATGTTGGCGAGGTTCAGCACCATGTGCCAGGTCACCGACAGGGTCTCGCGCCGCTCCAGCTTGGGGCCGAAGACCAGATAGTCTTGCTCGGCCGCGATGGCCTCGGCGTAGCAGCCGCGTTGCGACAGGGCCCAGCCGGCCTGCGGCATCTCCTGCAGACCCTGATCGAACTGGCTGAAGCTCAGCGCCCGGTTGGCGACCCGGTCCGCCTCGGTCAGGGCGCAGGCGGCCGGCGGCGTCGGAGCCGCCTGGAGCAGCAGGAAGGCGGCGAGGACGAGCATGGGAAACCTCCGACTATGGATGGCAAAGCATCGGCCGAATCCATCGTGGGCTCAAGCTAACGCTGCGCGGCGCAGACCGGATCGGTCACGGCCCTGACGTAGGTCTGGTCGAAACAGGTCGACAGCCTGGCCAGGGCCCGGGCGTTGATTTGTGGAGACGGCCTCCTGGCCAAGCTCAGGGCCTAAGCGGTCCCCAGCAAGGGATGAGCCGGGACACGGCCTCCTGGCCCCACGACCGATAGGCGTTTCCGCCATCAACCGTCACTTGGGCGGTGGACCCATCTTCGGTCAGGGCCTGGAAGGAAAGCGATGTGGCGAAGCCATACTTCATCGTCGGCGGGATCGGTATGGCGCCGCTCGTCACCGCAAGGACTGCGGGGCCAATCGGCACGTCAGGGAGCTCGCCGAACGACATGGCGACAGAAGTCAGGGCAGGACACTCCGCCGAGGAAATTGTTTGCGATCCGCCGTCCCAGGTGCGGGTGGCTATCCAGACCCTGCCGCGCAGTTCTTCGACCGACCTGGGCCGGCGGGGTGTTTCGCTGCTGATGCTGATCGTGTGCGGCCGGGTGTACGCTGGGTCGGCCCGGACGTTGATCGACACCCGTGCGGCAGCGGGAGCGGAGAAGGCCGGAGCGGTCTGGAAGGCGAGGGCGGCGACAAGGGCGATCATGGCGCGTCTCCGAAGTGCGGCATCACCCTCGTCCCGTTATCCCCGGGCCTCAAGCGCCAGCCGGGCGTCAGAAGGCTGCAACCGGCGCGCCCGCCTGGCGGTCGAAGTCGCCCTGGGCGCCGACGGTCGAGCGGCGGTGGACCAGCGCCTCGGCGATATGGCGGCGCAGCACCCCGTCGCAGCCGTCCAGATCGGCGATGGTCCGGGCCAGCCGCAGCGTGCGGGTCCAGCCCCGGGCCGTCAGCCCGCCCGCCTCGCCCGCCCGCATCAGCAGGGCGCGCCCGGCCTCGTCCGGGGTGGCGAAACGGTCCAGGGTCTCGCCCGAGGCGCGGGCGTTCACGGCCTGGTCGCGCGCCAGCATCGGATCGATCCCCGCCTGTCGCAGCCGCTCTTCCTGCATGGCGCGGGCGGCCATGACCCGGGC
>JBBRFV010000172.1:0-5613 GCA_038241335.1 Caulobacterales bacterium
GGAGCGCCGGCGCGATCGACGGAGAACACGAGCGACTCCCCGCCGCTCAGTACGACAATGTTGGTCACCTCGCGGTCCTGGACGACCGCGCGTCCATTGACGGCAGTGATCAGGTCGCCGGGCCGGAAGCCAGCCGCCGCCGCCGGAGACCCCGGCTGGACCAGCGCCACCCGAGGCGCGATCGCCTGGTCGGGAACGATGGTGAACAGGACCGTCAGCAGGACGATGGCCACCACGAAATTGGCGAGGGGCCCGGCGACCGTGATCAGGGCACGCTGCCACAGCGGCTTGAAATGGAAATAGTCGCGTTCGGCGCCAGGCCCGTCCGTGGCGATGACACGCTGGCGCAGTTCGGCGAGACCCGCCTGATCCGGCACGCTGGAGGCGTCGAGGTCGCCGGCGAATTTGACGTAGCCGCCGAGCGGCAGCCAGGCCAGACGCCATTCGGTTCCGTGCCGGTCTGTGCGGCTGAACAAGGCCCGGCCGAAGCCGACAGAGAACCGTTCGATCTTCACGCGGAAGGCGCGGGCGGCGAGGAAATGGCCGAGTTCGTGAAGGGTCACGAGCGGAGTCAGCACCGCCATGAACGCGAGGAGGCCGATCACGAAGCCAATCATTCCGTCAGACCCTCCCGTACGGCCTCACGCCGCCGCCGCAAGACCGCGAACGATCGACTCCGCCACCTGTCGCGCCCGCGCATCCACGGCCAAGGCCGCGTCGCAGGCGCTGTCGGAACCGGAATCCACCCCCGAGGCCGTCACGCGAGACAAGGTGTCGGCGACGACTGCGGCAATATTGAGAAAGCCCAGTCGCCGGTCAAGAAAGGCCAAAGCCGCCACCTCGTTGGCCGCATTGAACACGATCGGAGCTCCATCGCCCGCCGCCAACGCCTGACGGGCGAGTTTCAGGGCCGGAAACCGGTCCTCGTCGGGTGCCTCGAAGGTCAGCCGGCCCAGGGCGGCAAGATCCAGTCGGGGCGCCGGCCAGGCGATGCGATCCGGCCAGGCCAGGGCGCAGGCGATCGGAGTCTTCATGTCCGGCGGCCCAAGCTGAGCCAAGGTGGAGCCGTCGATATATTCGACCATGCTGTGAATGATCGACTCGGGATGCACCACCACCTCGATCCGGTCGCCCGGCATGTCGAACAGATAGGCAGCCTCGATGGCCTCCAGACCCTTGTTGGCCATGGTGGCGCTGTCGACCGAGATCTTGGCTCCCATGCTCCAGTTGGGGTGCGCGACAGCCTGTTCCGGCGTGATCGCGCCCAGCGAAGCTCGGGGCATGGTCCGGAAGGGTCCGCCGGATGCGGTCAGGACAAGTTTCGCCACCTGATGCGGCGCGTCGTGGGGAAACACCTGGAAGATGGCCGAATGCTCTGAGTCGACCGGGATCACCCGCCCGCCTGAACGCCGCACCCGCTCCAGCAGCGCCGGGCCGCAACAGACCAGGCTCTCCTTGTTGGCCAGGGCCAGGGTCGCGCCGGTCGCGGCGGCGGCCCAGGCCGAGCGCAGGCCCGCGGCGCCGACGATGGCGGCCATGACCCAGTCGACGGGGCGTGACGCGGCCTCGACCACGGCGGCGTCTCCGGCGGCGGCGGCGACGCCGGTCCCCGCCAGCGCCGCGCGCAGATCTTCCAGCCGGTTGGGGTCGGCGGTGACCGCGATCGCCGGCCGCCAGCGCCGGGCCTGTTCGGCCAACCGGGCGATATTGGCGCCGCCGGTCAGGGCCTCAACCTCGAATGAACCGCTTCCCGCCGCCTCGGCCTGATCCATCAGGTCCAGGGTGGAGCAGCCGACCGAGCCGGTCGAACCCAGCACGGAGACGCGGCGGCGGATCATCCGGCGTGCCCCGCCAACGACACGATCAAGCGGCCGCAGGCGACGATGACGACGGCGAACATCATGCCGTCGACCCGGTCCAGCAACCCGCCGTGGCCGGGGATCAGATTGCCCGCGTCCTTGACGCCGAAACGACGCTTCAAGGCCGATTCCCACAGGTCGCCCGCCATCGTGGCCAGCGATCCGGCCAGCCCCAGAATGGCGCCCCAGACCGGTGTCAGCGCACCCATGGGGAAGACGCTGGCCATGACCGCACCGGCGACCGTCCCGGCCATCAGGCCGCCGATGAAGCCGGACCAGGTCTTGTTGGGCGAGAACCGGGGCCACAGCTTGCGCCCGCCCACGCTCGATCCGACCAGATAGGCCATGATGTCGGAGGCCCAGGCCACGCCGAAGACGAACAGCGTCCAGTAGAACCCTTCGCGAGTGGCTCCGTCGCGCAGCCAGATCAGCAACACCGCCGGCCAGCCGAGGTAGAGCACCCCGTAAGCCGCATCCAGCGCCTCCTGCCCGCGACTGCGCGCGAACAGGCCCGCCGCCACCGCGCCGAACACCAGCATGACCAGGGCGAGGGACAGTTGTTGGGCGTAGGCGGCCACCACCGCCGCCACTAGGCCGAACCCCACGGCGCCGGCCATGACCCGCCAGGTCTTGGCCGCGCTCATGCTGGCCCATTCCGCCGCCAGCATGGCGCAGGCGGCGATGATCACACTTAGGAACCACGGGCCGCCGGCCCAGATCGCGGCCATGGCGGCGGGCGCCAGCACGACCGCCGAAGCCACCCGGATAGCGATGTCGCGAGGACGCAGCGCCATCAGCCGGCCACAGCCGCAGTGGGCCGCCCGCCGAAGCGTCGGTCGCGGTTGCGATACTGGTCGATCACGTCCGCCAACGCCTTGGTCCCGTAGTCGGGCCACAGGATGTCCTGGTAGACCAGTTCGGCATAGGCGGCTTCCCACAGCAGGAAATTCGACAGCCGCCGCTCGCCCGAGGTGCGCACGATCACATCGACGGGCGGCCCGCCGGCGGTGGACAGTCCCTGCCCCAGCGTCGCCTCGTCCAGCGGTCCGTGCGCCCGTTCCGCGAGCACAGCGTCGACATGGGCCCGGGCGGCGTCGACGATGTCGGCCCGGCCGCCATAGTTGAAGGCCACCTGCAGCAGGAAGCGGTCGTTGTCGGCCGTCTCGGCCTCGGTGCGCTCGACGATGGCGGCGATGTCCGACGGAAGGCCCGTTCGGCGGCCCAGGATGCGCACCCGCACGCCGGCCTTCTTGAGCCGTTTCAGATCGCTGGCCACATAGGCGCGCACCAGACCCATCAGGTCCGACACCTCTTCCGCCGGCCTTTGCCAGTTCTCGGTCGAGAAGCCGAACACGGTCAGGCATTCAACGCCCAGCTTCGGAGCAGCCTCGATCGTCCGCTTCAGCGCCTGCACGCCTTCGCGATGGCCCATGGCGCGCGGCAGGCCGCGGGCCTGCGCCCATCGGCCGTTGCCATCCATGATGATGGCGACGTGTCGCGGTCCGTCGGAGGAAGCGGGATCAACCATGAGGGCTGCGGGGTCCGGGACGTGGGGCGTCGTCAGACCTGCATGATCTCCTGTTCCTTGCTCTTCAAGGTCTCGTCGATGCGCTTGATAGCCGCGTCGGTGTCCTTCTGGACCTCGGTCTCCATCTTCTTCTGCTCGTCCTGGCTGATCTCGCCGGCCTTTTCGGCCTTCTTCAGGTCCTCGTTGGCGTCGCGGCGGACGTTGCGGACGGCGATCTTCTGTTGCTCGGAGTATTTCCCGGCCAGCTTGGCCAGGTCCTTGCGCCGCTCCTCGGTCAGGGGCGGCACCGGGATGCGCAGGGTCTGGCCGTCGACGATCGGGTTCAGGCCCAGGCCGGCGGCGCGGATGGCCTTCTCGACCGGTCCGACCATGGTCTTGTCCCAGACGTTGACCGAGATCATGCGCGGCTCGGGTACGCTGATGGCGGCCACCGAGTTCAGCGGCGCGTTCGAGCCGTAGGCCTGCACCTGGACAGGGTCCAGCAAGCCGACGTTGGCGCGGCCGGTGCGCAGTCCGTTGAACTCTTCCTTCAACGCGACGACGGACTTGTCCATCCGCTCGCGGTAGGTCTTGAGATCGGGCTTGGCCATGGTCGTTTCTCTCGCGTTCTTATGGCTTGTCAGGCGGCTTTCGCGCCCGAGGTGATGACGGTGAACGTCCCCTCCCCGGTCAGGGTCTTGCGCAGCGAGCCGGGCTCGCGGATCGAGAAGACCACGATCGGAATGTGGGAGTCCCGCATCAGGGCGATCGCCGAGGCGTCCATCACCTTCAGGTCCCGGGCCAGCACGTCGTGATAACTCAGGGTCTCATAGCGGGTGGCGGTCGGATCCTTCTTGGGATCAGCGGTATAGACTCCGTCCACGCTGGTGCCCTTCAGCAGGGCGTCGCAGCCCATTTCGGCGGCGCGCAGGGCGGCGCCCGAGTCCGTGGTGAAGAACGGCGCGCCGACGCCTGCGGCGAAGATGACCACCCGGCCCTTTTCGAGATGACGCAGGGCCCGGCGGCGCACATAGGGCTCGGCCACAGCGTTCATGGTCAGGGCGCTCTGCACCCGGGTCTGGACGCCGATCTTCTCGAGTGAGGCCTGCATGGCCAGGGCGTTCATCACCGTGGCCAGCATGCCCATGTAGTCGGCGGTGGCCCGCTCCATGTCGCCGGCGGCCTTGCTGAGACCGCGGAAGATGTTGCCGCCGCCGATCACCAGGCAGATTTCGACGCCCTCGCGGGCGACCTGGGCCACCGCCTGGGCGACCGTGTCGACGGTCTTCATGTCGATGCCGTAGGCCTGATCGCCCATCAGCACCTCGCCCGAGACCTTGAGCAGGACGCGCTTGTAGCGGAATTCGGCCGAGGCGGGGCTTTGGGCTTCGGGCATGCGGGGTTCCGTCAGGTCGTCATCGGCGCCGGGAATCAGGCGACCGATCATAAACGAAGGGCGCGCCGGCCTTCAAAGCCGAACGCGCCCCTTTAGGCAACCGTCACCGTCAGGCGACGGACGTTTCTCAGGCCTGGCCGGACGTCATCGCCGCGACTTCCGACGCGAAATCGGGGCCTTCGACCTTCTCGACGCCTTCGCCCAGCGCCAGACGGACGAAGCCCGCCAGATGCAGGCCGGGCGCCCCCAGTTCCTTGCCGGTGTCGGCGACCAGCTGCTCGATGGTCACGTCGGGGTTCATCACGAACGGCTGCTTGGTCAGCACCACGTCCTTCTGGAATTTGGCGATCTGGCCCGAGACGATCTTGTCGATCATCGCTTCCGGCTTGCCTTCTTCCTTGGCCTTTTCGGTCAGGACCTGACGTTCCTTCTCGATCGCGGCCGGATCTAGGTCGTCGGTGTTCAGCGACATCGGGGCGGTCGCCGCCACGTGCATGGCGATCTTGCGGCCCAGTTCGCGCAGGGCGACCCTGTCGCCGCCGCCGTGCAGGGCGACCAGAACGCCGATACGGCCGAGGCCCGGCGACACGGCGTTGTGGACGTAGGACGCGACGACGCCTTCATCGACCGACAGGCGGGCGGCGCGGCGCAGCTGCATGTTCTCGCCGATGGTGGCGATCATGCTGGTGACTTCGTCCTGGACGGTCTTGCCGGCTTCCAGCTCGGCGCCGTGCAGCGCCTCGACCGAAGCGTGTTCGAGGCCCAGCTGGGCGAATTTCTTGGCTGCGTTCTGGAACAGCTCGTTGCGCGAGACAAAGTCGGTCTCGGCGTTGAACTCGATGGCGGCGCCG
>JBBRFV010000173.1:0-5581 GCA_038241335.1 Caulobacterales bacterium
AGCAGGTCCTTCATCGGCCCGCCTGGCAAGGACAGGGCCAAGGCGATGGAGATGCCGCCCCTCAACCCGCCCCAGGTCATCACACGAAATGCCAGCCTCAACGGCAGCAGATTGCGCCAGAACAGCAGCGGTATACCGACCGACAAGGCCCGCGCGATGAGAACAAGCGGAATGGTGAGCAGGCCCAGACCAAGCAGACCCAGCCGATCGGCAAGAACCACCGCCTCCAGCCCGATCAGCAGGAACAGGACCGCGTTCAGAATCTCGTCGATCAGGGCCCAGAACTTCAGCAGATAGTCCTTGGTGTCGGCGCTCATGGCGTAGCTGACGCCGTGGTTGCCGACGATCAGACCAGCGACCGCCATCGCGACAGGGCCGCTGATGTGCAGGGCGTGCGCGAGGGCGTAGCCGCCCATGACGGTGGCCAAGGTCACCATCACCTCGACCGAATAATCGTCGATCGCTTTCATGGCGCGGTAGGCGATCCAGCCGACCACGCCGCCCAGGATCGCCCCGCCCACGGCTTCGATCAGGAACAACTCACCCGCGTGGACGAAGGAAAAAGTTTCGCCCCCGACGGCCGTGGCCAACAGGATGGAAAACACCACGACCCCGACGCCGTCGTTGAACAGGCTTTCCCCGGCGATCGTGGCCTGTAGCGTCGGTGGGACCTTTGCGGTCTTCAACACGCCCATCACGGCGACCGGATCGGTCGGACTGACGATGGCGCCGAAGACGAAGCACCAGATCAGCGGAACATCGATACCGACCAGCCGGGTAATGCCCCACAGACCCACGCCGACGATGAGCGTCGAAGCGACGACGCCGATCGTACTCAGAATAGCGATCTGCCTGCCGCCCTTCTTCAGATACTCCAGATCGACGTGGAGCGCCCCGGCGAACAGCAGGAACGACAGCATGCCGTTCATCAGGGTCTCATGAAAATCAATGTCGTTCAGAAAGCCGGTCACGGCGTCCGAGACTTGGCTTCCAGGCAGCAGCGCATCGACCGCGATAACGATGATCGAGGCCAACGCCCCCATAATCGTCATCGCCACCGTCCCCGGCAGTTTGAGGAATCGATGGTTGACCCACCCCAGGGCCGCGCTGAGCACGATCAGAATGGCCGCAGCATCGAAGGGCGAGAGCTCGAGATTTTGCATGGCTCACTCCTCAGCCGACAACGCGCCGCAACCCTAGTGCGCTTCGACACAGGTCACACCCGGTTTGACGACGACATTGCGCTGACGCGGCGCAAACAGCATGAAGCGTCGAACGATGGATTTGGCCTCGACCGGTTGGCTAAACCGTGCGCCGACCCCTCGGGGAAACTGATGCGACGGCGAGGCGCCGTCCGATACGACTGCCGGCGTCGCGGCCGTCGACAAGGTCGTCTTTCGGCATCGGCGCCAAGGGGCGGAGGTCGAACTGATCGGCATGAACGCCGCCAGCCAACCCCTGACCGCACAGGTCGGCAGACACGACAAGGCGCATCTGCCGGCTATGGCCTGCTAACCGCGATCAGCCCGGACGCCACTCGCTCAGGGTAGCGCCTGCCGCGTCCTCGATGGCGACCTTGTCCAGCTGAACGGCCGCAACGCAGACGGGTCGCTGATCGAAACCGGCAGCCTGACATCGCATGGCCCGCCCGTCAGGGAAGCCGACGATCCGGCCCTCCAGCAGCAGGCGATAGCCGGCAGTCGGGGCGGTCACCGGTGTCTCGCCCTGGGGACGGACGGTGAAGGTGTACGCCCGGCCGTTACGACGTCCGACTCGGCTGCCCCCTGCCTCGAACACGGCCGCGATGCCGACGGTCTGCGGCGAGGCAGGCCCCGGTCCGGTCCGCAGTGGATCGGACAGCACGTCAGGACAGGTCTCTGCCGCGAGCCAAGGGCGCGGAACCCAGAACCCCTCGACCGCCTCCCAAGCCGGTGCGGCGGTCGCGGCAAGCCCTGGCTGGATAGTCAGGGCCGATCCGGTCCAGTCACTTGGCGTCAGACTGATCAGGATCGTCTTGCGATCGTGGCCCCAGGACCAGCGGGCGACGCCATCGGTCGCTGTGCTCTCAACCGCCTCAGAGGGGCCCATGCATCCGAAGGGAATACGCACCGCAAATCCGCGGCCGACTAATGGATCGATCTCGGTTGGGACCTGGCCTCGGGCATAGGCCGAGGCCGCCTGCCCTGCCGCGCTGACCAGTTCGCCTCGCGTGAGAGCCGAAACCGGCTTTGCGGCGAGAACTGGCGTTGGCGTCGGCGCTTCAGCCGGCGCTTCCGTCGTCAACGGCGGCTCCTGACTGGCGTTCCGGTCGCACTGGACCAGCATTAGACTGACGAGAGACAGAACCGTCGCTGTAAGAACCGGGCGGCGGGACGAGAACCGTTCAAGGCGTGACATGCCGCATACGCTAGCACAAACCTCCACGGTTTGGGGTCGTTAGGCCTGACGAGGCTTGACCAAAGCCCACTCTGGGGGTCTGCACGGCGCATGGAATTCAATCAGATCGCGGCGCTGGTTATTCTGGTCGCCGTGGTCGGTGTCCTGATCCACGGCAGGATTCGCTCAGACGTGGCCGCCCTGTCTGGCGCGGCTGCGTTGCTGTTGATGGGGGTGATCCGGCCCGTCGAGGTTCAGGGCGCGTTCGCCAGTCCGGCCGTCATCGCCTTGGCCTGCCTGTTCGTCATCGCCTATGCCATCGAGCTGTCCGGACTGCTCGGGCTGCTGATCCGTCAGGCGACAGCCCTGTGCGCCCGGCTTGGCGCGGCGGGGCTCTGGCTGGTGATCGTCCTGTGCGGCGGCGCGTCAGCCTTCCTCAACAACACCCCGATCGTGGTGCTGGCCGCGCCAGTTGTGAAGGACGTTGCGAACTCGCTGAATCTTTCGCCTAAGCGGTTCCTGATCCCTCTCAGCTACATCACCATCATGGGAGGGGCCTGCACCTTGATCGGCACCTCGACCAACCTGCTGGTCAACGACATGGCGAGAAACGCCGGCCAGCCCGTGTTCGGCATGTTCGAGATCACCCCGGTCGCCCTCATCATCGCGGCTGCGGGCGGCCTCTATCTGTTCCTCGTCGGCGGGCGACTGCTGGCGGGGCGGGCCGACGAAGAGGCCGACGTCCACGGCCCGCATGAGCAGACGGGCGACGGCCTTATGGGCGATGCCGAACTGTTCGCCGTCGATCGGCCGTTCGACCTTCGCCGGGCCTCGATCTCGCTGATCGTCTTCGTCTGCGTCATCGCAGCCGCCGCCCTTGGGATCGCGCCGATCGCCGCCTCCGCCTTCGCCGGGGCGGTCATCCTGATCCTGCTGCGGGTGATCAGCCCGGAGGAGGCCTATTCCGGCTTGAGACCCGAGGTCTTGCTGCTCATCGCTGGAATGGTCGTCGTCGGGCTTTCGATCGAGGTCACCGGGCTGGCGGCGTCCGGTACGGCGCTGCTGATCGACTTCATTCGGCCGTTCGGTCCTCTGGTGGCCCTGGCCATTCTCTACGGAGTGACTCTGTTCGCGACGGAATTCCTGTCGAACGCGGCGGTCGCCGTGCTGATCACGCCGGTCGCGGTCGCCCTCGCTGAAAGTCTGGGCGTTGATCCACGCCCGTTTCTGATCGCCGTGATGATGGCTGCCAGCGCCGCATTCGCCACCCCGTTCGGCTACCAGACAAACGTGCTTGTCTTCCAGGTCGGCAAGTACAAGTACATGGACTTCGTCCGCGTCGGCGTGCCCCTGAACCTGGTAACCTGGGTCGCCGGCGTCGTTGCGATCCCGATCTTCTTCCCGTTCTGACCATCGCCCGTCCGTCTCAGCCGCGGGCGCTGATCCCGGGGTGCGAACTGACAGACCGGATGAGCCGCCCTTGATTGCTCCATCCTTCCAGAAAGCGGACGTTGCGGGTGTCAGCCATGAGTGAGAAACGGACATCACCGCCCCGCCCTTGTGCGCAGAAGCGGGATTTCACGAAAACCGCACCGTCAGTTCGAATGCGACGCGATTCATCCCCCGCCCTGCTCCGGCCAAGCCGACTGCGGACTGGAGACAAGTCAGCGTGGGACTGACAGCAACGCCACGCCCTTTCAGCAACATGACTCCGCACACGCTGGCCCTTCAGTGAACCGGCCTCGCACGACCTGCAAAGAGTCAGCCAGCATTAGCCGGCGGTCCTGGCTCGCCCGCGACGCGCCAGGGGTAGACTCGAACCGGACGTGCACAGCGCCGCTGACCTGAATGGCGCGGATAATAATCCAAAAATCCGCTGCTGTTTCGACAATATTCAGACACTTTGGATGGAACCAATAGAGTTCTTCGGTGTTCTGTATTTCACGGACATGTGTGAACCAACCGTTCATATCTTGTTAATCTGTGAAAACACTACGGTCTTTGTTGTCGGCAAGCTGACCCGGGCCGTCCCGGCAGCGCCGCAGGACCGCTGCGATCGCAGACAGGGTCTCGTCCGGCGCTGTGGTGGACAACCGCACCGTCTCGCGGAAGTCGCCGGGACCTGAGGCCAGCATGCAGACGCATTTCGTCCCGCCCAGTTCAACGCTGGCGACCAGCGCATTTTCGGATGACAGACTTATCCCCCACCCTGCCCCGCAACGGCTCTCACCGCCATCGACGCATTGGGCGCAGGCCGATCAGGCATGCGCGCCCATGGGCACGTTCTGCGTCAACGCCGATCGCAGGTGTGGGGTGGCGTTTCTGTCTTCAGTCGCGCATCACGGGTTCTTACATCTGGATACCCGGGCGAAGACTGCGGACCAGAGGTTTGATCTCAGCATTGCGGCGCAACTATCAGAAGAATTGGTGCAGGTCCGACAGTGGGAGAGCCATAGGTGTTGCGTTTCCACTTAAAACGTAACAACGTTCTCTGAAGGACGGTTCGATGTTCAAGGCCCTGAAATGCGCCCTGAAGGGGCACCTGTTCGTGGACAGCCGTAGCCAGCCCGGCACTGAGGTCTGCGTCCGCTGCCAACGTCGACAACCCTTCGAGGGTCTTCAAATCCCATCGAATCCGAAGGCCCGGCCCGGAGACGACTCCTCCACCGACTGATTTCGCCGCCCGCAATCGCGACATCGCGGACCCACGGCGCGCGTTACCCGCGATCAGACCAGCCGACTTTGAACCACGGCCGCGCCGATGAAGCCGGCGAACAGGGGGTGGGGCGCGAACGGGCGACTTTTCAGTTCTGGATGATACTGGACGCCGATGAACCACGGATGGTCCTCGCGCTCCACCGTCTCCGGCAGGACGCCGTCCGGCGACAGCCCGGCGAAGACCAGTCCGGCCTTTTTCTCGATCGCGTCCCGATAGTTGATGTTGACCTCATAACGGTGGCGATGGCGCTCGCTGATGGTGGTCGAACCGTATATTTCCGCGATCTTTGATCCCGCCGCCAACGTTGAGTCATAGGCGCCCAGCCGCATGGTGCCGCCCATGTCGCCGCCCTGCTGGCGTAGCACCCGCTGATTGCCCTGGGTCCATTCGGTCATCAGGCCGACGACCGGCTCGGATGTCGGCCCGAACTCGGTGGATGACGCCTTCGGCAGATTCGCCAGATTCCGCGCCGCCTCGATCACCGCC
>JBBRFV010000174.1:0-5517 GCA_038241335.1 Caulobacterales bacterium
ATCAGTCCGCCAGCAACCAGACCGCCCGTGCGGGCATCTGGGCCGCCGGCTCCTCGACGGTCTTCCCCTTCGCCACCCGGGTGGCCGAGAATTTCGCCCGTACCTCGGGCGGCGCCGCGCCGCGGGTGGAATCGCTCGGTACCGGCGGCGGCATTCAGGCCTTCTGCCAGGGCGTCGGCCCCCAGACCCCGGACATCGCCAACGCCTCGCGGCCGATGAAGGCCTCCGAGTTCGACCTTTGCGCCAAGAACGGCGTCACCGACATCGTCGAGATCAAGATCGGCTTCGACGGTATCGTCATCGCCACGGCCCGCACCGGTAGCAGTTTCAACCTGCGCCTGGGCGATCTCTACACCGCCCTGGCCGCCCAGGTTCCGGGCGCCGGCGGCCAGTTCGTCGCCAACCCGGCCACCATGTGGAACCAGGTCAACTCCGGCCTGCCGGCCCAGCGCATCCAGGTTTACGGCCCGCCGCCGACCTCGGGCACGCGCGACGCCTTCCTCGAGCTGGCCATGTCGCCGGGCGGCATGCTGGTCCCGGCCACGGCCGCGCTGGCTTCCGACAAGACCCGCTTCGAGACCCTGACCCACACCCTGCGCGAGGACGGCGGCTGGATCGACTCGGGCGAGAACGACAACGCCATCGTCCAGACCCTGGCCCGAACCCCCGGCGCGCTCGGCGTGTTCGGCTATTCCTTCCTCGCCCAGAACCTCGACACGGTGAAGGCCGAGACCATCGACGGCGTCGCCCCGACCTTCGAGACCATCGCCGACGGCAGCTACCCCCTGTCGCGCAGCCTCTATCTCTATGTGAAGAAACAGAACATCGGCGTCACTCCGGGCCTGGCCGACTTCGTGCGCGAGTTCGTTTCCGACGCGGCCGCCGGACGCGGCGGCTATCTGCAGGACCGCGGCCTGGTGCCGCTGCCGGCCGACCAGCTGGCCGCCCAGCGCGCCATCGCCACGGCGATGACCCCGATGACCGCGCCGACGAAGTAGAAGACGGTTCGCCTTCTCCCCCTTGCGGAAGAAGGTGGCCCGGAGGGCCGGATGAGGGGCTGTGTCCCCATCCGCGATCGAAAAATCCAAGACAGGCCGGATAAAGGGGTGTGTCACCCCTCATCCGTCTCGCTCCGCGAGCCACCTTCTCCCGCAAGGGGAGAAGGAAGCCGTTGCTAGGCCGCCGCCCGCCGCCGCAGTCGGGCGATCCGCCGCAACCGCCGCCAGAACCGCCCGCGCTCGGGCTCGGGATAGGGCTGCAGGTTCTCGACGAACTGTTCGGCCGAGGCGCGCCAGCTGAATTTCTCGGCATAGGCCCGCACCGCGGCGCGGTCGCACTCCAGCGCCTTGAGGCAGGCGGTGCGCAGGTCGTCGTCGATGGCCCCGGCGTTCGACCCGGGGATGATGTCGATCGGCCCGTGGGCCGGGTAGGCGGCCACCGGCGTGCCCGTGCCCATGGCCTCCAGGATCACCAGGCCGAAGGTATCGGTCCAGCTGGGGAAGACGAACACGTCGGCGTCGCGGAAACAGCGCGCCAGCTCCTCGCCGAAGCGGGCGCCGAGGAATTTGGCCTCGGGGTATTTCTCCTGCAGCTCGGCCCGGGCCGGGCCATCGCCGACGACGATCTTGGTGCCCGGCAGGTCGGTCTTGAGGAAGGCCTCGATGTTCTTCTCCACGGCCACCCGGCCGACATTGAGGAAGAACGGCCGGGGCCAGGTCTCGCCGCCCAGCTCATGATAGATGCGCGGCAGGTCGGGATTGAATTGTTCGGTGTCGACGCCGCGCGACCAGGGCGAGACGTTGCGGAAGCCGTGCGCCACCAGCTCGTCGCGCAGGGTCGGGGTGGCGACCATCAGCCGGCCCGACGGCTTGTGGAACCATTTCATATAGGCGTAGCCGACCTGCACGGGGATCGGGAACCGGGCCGAGACGTATTCGGGGAATTTGGTGTGGTAGCTGGTCGTGAACGGCAGCTTCCATTCCACGCAGATGCGCCGCGTGGCGATGCCGATGGGGCCTTCGGTGGCGATGTGGACCGCCTCGGGCTCGAAGGCGCGCAGGCGTTCGCGGATCTCTTCCTCGGCCCCCAGCGCCAGCCTGATCTCCGGATAGGTGGGGCAGGGGATGGTCTTGAACTGGCTCGGCTCGACGACCTCGACCTCATGACCCATGGCGCGGCATTCCGCGATGGTCCGGGTCAGGGTGCGGACGACGCCGTTGACCTGGGGCTCCCAGGCGTCGGTGGCCAGAACGATGCGCATATGGGCCGGGGGGCTCCGCCGTTGATCGGTCGCCACCTCTAGCGCCTCGGACGCGGGTTGGCGAGATGGTGCAGCCCTCTCCCGTTCCGCCCCAAAAGCGTCTAGGACGCCGCCATGAACGCACATGTTTCTCCGCCGGCCCCCCTGTCTCAGGACTGGGATGCGCTGGACCAGGGCAAGTTCGCGGACGAGGGCGAGGTCGTGCGCGGCCTGCTGGCCCGGGTTCCGCTGAACGTCGCAGAGCGGGAGGCGGTGGTCGGGCGCGCCGTCGGCCTGGTCGAACTGGCCCGCCGCAGCCAGAAGACCGAGGGCGTGGTCGAGAGCTTCCTGCAGGAGTTCTCTCTCGGCACCCGCGAGGGTTTGGCCCTGATGTGCCTGGCCGAGGCCCTGCTGCGCATTCCCGACGAGGACACCCGCGACCGGCTGATCGCCGAGAAAATCGGCTCGGCCGACTGGGCCAGCCACCTCGGCCAGTCCGACAGTCTGTTCGTCAACGCGTCGACCTGGGGCCTGATGCTGACCGGGCGGCTGGTCGACGTCGATGAGGACGCCCGTCAGGACCTTCCCGGCTTCCTCAAACGGGTGGCGGGCCGCATCGGCGAGCCGGTGATCCGTCAGGCGGTCGCCGCTGCCGTGCGCATGATGGGCGAGCAGTTCGTCGTCGGCCGCACCATCAACGCGGCGCTGAAGCGGGCCAATCGCGAGAAATGGCTGTGCAGCTTCGACATGCTGGGCGAGGGCGCGCGCACCGTGGCCGACGCTGAACGCTATGAGCGCATCTACGCCGATGCCATCCACGGCGTCGGCAAGGCCATGCCGACGCGGCCCGACATGCGGGGCCCCCAGACCGGCCATGGCGTCTCGGTCAAGCTGTCGGCCCTGTCGCCCCGCTATGAGGCCACCCACGAGGGGCGCGTCTGGGACGAGCTGTATCCGCGCGTCAAACGGCTGGCGATGATCGCCGCCGGTTACGACATCAATTTCTGCATGGACGCGGAAGAGGCCGACCGGCTGGCCCTGTCGCTGAAGCTGCTGGACCGTCTGGCCCATGACCCGGACCTCGGCGACTGGAAGGGTCTGGGCCTCGCCGTGCAAGCCTATCAGAAGCGCGCGCCCGAGGTGATCGCCCGCGTCGCCGCCCTGGCCGAGCATTCGGGCCGCCGGCTGATGGTCCGGCTGGTCAAGGGCGCCTATTGGGACACAGAGGTGAAGCGCGCCCAGGTCATGGGGCGGCCGGACTATCCGGTGTTCACCACCAAGGCGGCCACCGACCTGAACTATCTGGTCTGCGCCGAGGCGATCCTGCGCGCGGCGCCGCACCTGTACGGCCAGTTCGCCACCCATAACGCGGTCTCGCTGGCTGCGGTCCACTTCATGGCGGCTCGCGCCGGGGTGAAGATGGAATTCCAGCGCCTGCACGGCATGGGCGAGGCCCTCTACACCGCCGCCGAGGACGTCTGGGCCAGCGACCAGATCGTGGTTCGCGGCTATGCGCCGGTCGGCGGGCACGAGGAGCTGTTGCCCTATCTCGTCCGCCGTCTGCTCGAGAACGGCGCCAACTCGTCGTTCGTCCACGCACTCTTGGACGAGCGGGTGCCCGCCGCCGCCGTCGCCGCCGACCCGGTCGCCGAGGTCGAGGCCCACCCCGACCGCCACGCCAAGATCCCGACCCCCAAGGACATGTATATGGACCGCCAGAACTCGCTCGGCCGCGACTACTCCCAGGTCGCCGACCGCGACAGGCACGCCCAGGCGCTGGCCCTGGTCGACAGCGAAAAGCTGACCTCTGGCCCGATCATCGGCGGCAAGCTGAAGGCCGGGACCAACCCCCAGCCCGTGACCAATCCCTTCGACACGACCCAGGTGCTCGGCCATGTGTCGGAAGCGACCGAAGCCGACATCGACGCTGTCGCCAACGCCGCCGCCAAGGCCCAGGTCGCCTGGGACCGCAAGGGCGGGGCGGGCCGCGCCCCGGTCCTGCGCGCCATGGCCGACGCGCTGGAAGCCGACATGGACCGGCTGGTGGCCCTGCTGTCGCGCGAGGCCGGCAAGACGCTCAACGACGGGGTCGCCGAGGTGCGCGAGGCCGCCGACTTCTGCCGCTACTACGCCATGCTGGCTGAACGCGACTTCGGCGGCCGCACCGAGCTGAAGGGCCCGGTCGGCGAGATCAACCAGCTGGTACTGCACGGCCGCGGCGTGTTCGCCTGCATCAGCCCGTGGAATTTCCCGCTGGCCATCTTCACCGGCCAGATCGTCGCGGCCCTGGCCGCCGGCAACGCCGTGCTGGCCAAGCCGGCCGAACAGACCCCGTTGATCGCCGCCGAAGCCGTGCGCCTCTACTACAAGGCCGGGCTGGACCCAAACCTGCTGGCCCTCGTTCCGGGACGCGGCGAGACCGTCGGCGCGGCGCTCGTCAGCCACCCCGGAGTCGACGGCGTCGCCTTCACCGGCGGCACCGACACGGCGACCATGATCAACCGGTCGTTGGCCGCCCGCCCGGGCGCCATCATCCCCTTCATTGCCGAGACCGGCGGCCTGAACGGCATGTTCGTCGACACCACGGCGCTGAAGGAACAGGTGATCGACGACGTCATCCTGTCGGCCTTCGGCTCGTCGGGCCAGCGCTGCTCGGCCCTGCGGCTTCTGTTCGTGCCGCACGACGCCGCCGACGCCCTGATCGAGGGGCTGAAGGGCGCGCTGGCGGTGCAGGTGGTGGGCGATCCCTCCGACCCGACCACCGACATCGGCCCGGTCATCGACGCCGACGCGCGGGGCGCGCTCGACGCCCACCTCAAGCGGCTCGAAGGGGATGCGAAGATCGTGGCCCGCGCGGTCCTTCCCGAGGGCGCCGACAAGGGCTGGCTGTTCGCCCCGACCATCGCCGAGATCCCCACGCCCGACTATCTTGAGCGCGAGGTGTTCGGCCCGATCCTGCACGTCTGCCGCTACCATCCGAAGGACCTGAAGGCGGTCGCGGGCAAGCTGGCGGCGCGCGGTTACGGCCTGACGCTGGGGGTGCACAGCCGCATCGAGGCCTTCGCCGAGGAGGTCATCCGCCTGGTCCCGGCCGGCAACGTCTACATCAACCGCTCGATCATCGGCGCGGTGGTCGGCGTGCAACCGTTCGGCGGCGAAGGCCTGTCCGGCACCGGTCCGAAAGCCGGCGGTCCCTACAGCCTGATCCGCTATGCGTCGGAAAAGGCCATCAGCAACAACATCTCGGCCCAGGGCGGTGATCCGGCGTTGCTGAACCT
>JBBRFV010000175.1:0-5491 GCA_038241335.1 Caulobacterales bacterium
ACCAGTGTCTGGCCGGGGCCTGGGGCGAGAAGGGCTATCAGGACGGGTCGAACGGCCTGCCGATGAGCCGGCTCGACGACCATGCCAAGGCATGCGCTCAATTCGGCGTCACGCCTGAGCCGACAGCCTATCAATCCGCGCGCGAGGACGGGCTGAGCCGTTACTGCACCGTGCCCCGGGGCTTTCAGGCGGGCCGTGAAGGCAGCGACTATTACGGCGTGTGCACGCCCGAGCAGGAGACCGACTTCCTGCCGGCCTATCACGACGGCCAGACTGTCCACGCCGCAGAGGCGGCGGTTGCGTCCGCCCGGAGCAGCGTCGAAAGCCTCGGCGGGCGGCTGGCGGAACTGGATGACAAGATCACCGCCAAACAGGCGGAGGCGCGTCAGGACGGCCTGACCGACGAACAGCGCGACGCCGTCCGCAATCGCATCCAGGAAATCCGCCGCGAGCGGGCGGACACCGAACGGGACTGGCGCCGGGCGCAGAGCGAAGTCGATGACGCCGAGCGCAGCGCCCGGTTCGTTCACCGGCGTTTCCGGGATTTCTATGGCGACTGGTAGCCCGAGCTACGCCGGGGTCTCGCGGATCTCTTGAAATCCACGCCGGAAGGGGCCGGTAGAAAGGCCTTGATCACAACGCTCCAATTGTGGGCAAACTCGCGGAACACGATTATCCGGGGGGAGCGTCATGAGTGTTGTTCGCAGTCATTCGAGCGTTGGTCGCGTGCTTCGCCTCAGCTTGCTGGGGTCCGTCGCCGGGCTGTGTCTGACCTCATTGCCGGCCGTCGCCGCCGCGCAGGATCCGGGCCCTCCTTCGGGCGTGGCCACGCCGCAGATCGTGATCTCTGGTCCCGGAACGCCCACCACCGCGCGCGACCCGGTGAACGTCACCGGCGTGGGGCAAATGATCGTCGATCAGCAGAACGGCTTCATCGGCCTGTGCACTGCCACCCTGATCAACCCGAGAACCGTCATTCTCGCCGCACACTGCGTGAACGATCGCGCCGCTAACGCCTACGGCGTGGGGGGAAGCCCGATCGGGTTCGGCTTCTCAAGCAACAACAACGCAGCGGGCGCGAGCGCCTTCGGGGGTTGGTTGAATAGCGGTCACCAGACCAACGCCTCGCTGTTCATGTATAATTCGAACTACGTCGCCTACAATCCGGGCTCGCTGGAGCCGGCCGCCCAGCACTACCTCTACAGCGACGTCGCCGTGGCCTCGCTCGACACGGCGGCGAGAGGGGTGCCGACGTGGTCGCTGCTGTTCTCCGCCTTGCCGGCGACGCCGATCACAGCGAACGGAACCGGCTATCACGTCACCATCGACGGATACGGCAATAACGGGACCGGCACGACCGGATCGACCGGCGGCATCGATTTCCGCCGCCGTCTGGCCGAGAACATGCTCGGCGCCCTGTCTTCGCTCGACAAGTTCGAAAATTTCCTGTTCGGCACCAGCTCGACGAGCCTGCCGCAGAACCTCTACTGGATCGACTTCGACGATCCCCGGCGCGGCACGGCGTCGGCGAGCCCGTTCGATTTCAACGCCTGGCGCGACAATGCGCTTGCCAAGGAGGGCATCACCGCCTCCGGGGACTCCGGCGGTCCGCTGATTCTCGACAACACCTTCGCCAAGCCCGTGGTGATCGGCGTCCTCTCGGGCGGTTACGACCGCTTCTTCAATGGTCAACCCGCCAACGGCTATGGGACGGCGTCCTTCTACCAGCCCCTCTATCTCTATTGGGACTGGATCGCGGCCAACAACCCGTACCACTACGTCTCGGCCATCGCGGGCGACGCCAACTGGAACGACGCCTCCCACTGGGTGACCAACCTGGACCCGAACTACCAGATCATCGGCCCCAATGGGCAACTGGTGAACGGCGTGCCGACCAGCCCTGGTGAAGGAAAGACCGGCGGCAGCGGTTCCTTCGGCCAGGCCTGCTTCCAGAGCGGCGGCGTCAGCGACTGCCTTGACGTCAGCACCGGCGTGGAGTCGATCGTGGCCAAGCCGATCGGCACCGGCGCCTCCAACGGCGCGGCGATCGTCTCGACCGACGCCCTGCTCGACCCGACCGCGTCCGGCAACGACGCCGGCGTGCCGACGGAAGGTGGGGACGGAACGCGCTACGGCTTCAACGACCTTGACGCCGTCAGGGTCGCCGACGGCGCCCAGACCGGGACGCTGGGCGATGTAACGGCCGCGGCCTTGCCGGCCGCGACCCTGCTCAACGGCCTTCCCGGGGCCAGCAATTTTACGCCCAATATTTTCGACGGCAACCGCCTGACCAGCACGCCGCCGCGCTATTTCGACGTGACCCTGTCCGCCGCCGGCAAGACCACGCTCGACACCACCGTAACGGTTGATCGCCTGACCCTGGCGGGCGCCGGAGCCGGCCTGACCATCACCTCGACCGGTTCGCTGACCAGCAACATCGACATCACCCAGCTGATCGGGACCCTGCAGGTCGATGGCGCCATGAGGACGCCGGGCGACGTCTTCATCATGGCGGGGGGGCTGAGCGGTGGCGGCGTCATCACCGCGCCCTTTTTCACCAACATGGCGGGCGTGATCGCGCCGGGCACGCCGGACACCATCGGCACGCTCACCTTCAACGGCAACGTCATCCTCGCCTCGGGCGGCGCCCTGTTGATCAATCTCGGCGCCGGCGGCGCCTCCGACAAGATCGCGGTCGCGGCGACCCAGTTCACGGGCGGCGGCGCGCCGATCGACGGCAAGGCCAATCTCGGCGGCCTGGTCGCCTTCGGGTACGTGCCGGGGGTCACGCCGCACTTCGGCGACATCTATACCTTCGTGACGGCCCAGGGCGGCGTCACGGGCGCTTTCCAGGCCCCGAACATCAGCGCGATCCTGAGACCGAACCTGCTTTACGGCCCGACATCGGTCCGCGTGCAGATCGCGGCGGGGCTGTACGCCGATGTCGTGACGAACTCGCCCTCGCAAAGGGCCCTCGCCCAGTTGCTGGACCAGAACCGCGGCGAGTACGCACGGTACCTGGATCTGTACGGCCCGCTCGACATACAGAACCAGGCGTCGATCCGGACGACCCTCGATGGCATGGCTCCGGCGACGGAGACGCTGAAGACCGCGATCGGGACCGCCTCGCTCGACAGCATATCGAGCTTCTATCGCGGGCGTTTGTCCCAGGCGAACGGCGGCGAACCCGGAGGGACGCTGGAACTGATCGGGAGACCGGTCGAATTCGCGGCCGCCTCGCTTGATCCGTTGGGCGGCGGGCCGTCGATGGCAGGCGACACCGATGAGCCGGTGGTCGTTCCCCACGCCCTTCCCGACAATATGCGAGCCTATCTGGCCGCCGGTTATCTGAACGGACGGAGCGCCCCGATGAGCGGGACGCCCGCGACGGGCAAGGACGACTTCAACGGCTACTTCCTGGCCGGGGGCGTGGAAACAGCGCTCGACGACCGGCGCATGGTCGGCCTCTCCCTGTCGGCGACGGACCTGTCGGGTGACACTTCGGGACTGCCTCAATCAGCCGACGGCCGGCTCTATCAGGTCGCCGTCTATGGGCGACACGAGCTGGAGGGCGGCTACAACATCAATGGCCAGCTCAGCGCCGGCCGCCTGGATCTCGAGACGACCCGCATCGCCGCCGTGGGTCCGAGCATCTTTACCCTGCACACCGAAGATCGGGCGAACGCCTTCGCGGGTGAGGTCGGCATCGGCTACAGCACCGTCCGAGAAAGCTTCACGATCGCGCCCAAGGCGTCCTTCCGTGTCAGCCGGATTGGTTACGGCCCGACCACGGAAACCGGAGGCGGCCCCGCCCTGCAGTACCAGCGCGACGCCGCGAACTCCGTCGAAAGCCGCCTCGGCTTCTCGGTGACGAGCAACTCCTCCAGGTTCCGGCCCTATTTCGACGCCGCCTACGTCCACGCCTTCAGGGATCAGGCGACGACCTTCGGCGCGAATCTCGCGGGTGGGGTGGGACCGAACGCGATCTTCGCGCTGGGCGGCGACGATCACGACTGGGCGGAACTCGGCTTCGGCGTCTCGGGGGTCGGTGAAAACTACCGGTTCACGGTCGCCGCCGAGACGACAGTCGGCCGCTCCGACGTGGAAAACCAGACCTACCGGGCCTCGGTGGGCTTCCGCTTCTAGAACCGATCGGCGGGTCCAGCCTGTTCAGGTCGGGCCCGCCGGCTCGCGGACGTCAGTGGTCAGGCCGCCCTGGCCTTGGCAGCGCCGAAGTGGGGGTCCAGTTCGCCCTTGGCGTAGCGCTGGGCCATCTGTGCGGTCGATAGCGGTCGGATTTTCGCCGCCTGGCCCTCGCAGCCGAACTGCTGGTAGCGCTCGATGCACAGCTTGCGCATCGCCTCCTTGGCCGGCTTAAGCCAGGCGCGGGGATCGAACTCGCCCGGCTTTTCCATCAGCAGTTTCCGCACGGCGCCCGTCATGGCCATGCGGTTGTCGGTGTCGATGTTGATCTTGCGCACGCCGTGCTTGATGCCGCGCTGGATCTCCTCGATCGGCACGCCCCAGGTCTGGGGCATCTCGCCGCCGTACTGGTTGATGATGTCCTGCAGATCCTGCGGCACCGAGGATGAGCCGTGCATGACCAGATGGGTGTCAGGCAGGCGGCGGTGGATCTCCTCGATCACATTCATGGCCAGCACTTCGCCGTCCGGCTGGCGGCTGAATTTGTAGGCGCCGTGGCTGGTGCCCATGGCGATGGCCAGGGCGTCGACCTTGGTGGCGCGCACGAAATCGACGGCCTGGTCCGGGTCTGTCAGCAGGGCCGAGTGATCCAGCTTGCCTTCGAAGCCGTGGCCGTCCTCGGCCTCGCCCATACCGGTCTCCAGCGACCCCAGCACGCCCAGTTCGCCCTCGACGGAGACGCCGCAGCTGTGGGCCATCTCGGTGACGCGGCGGGTGACGTCGACGTTGTAGTCGTAGTCGGCCGGGGTCTTGCCGTCCTCTTCCAGCGAGCCGTCCATCATCACCGAGGTGAAGCCGTACTGGATGGCGGTGGCGCAGGTGGCCGGGCCGTTGCCGTGGTCCTGGTGCATGCAGACCGGGATGTGCGGATACAGTTCGGCCAGGGCGTCGATCAGCTTGGCCAGGACGATGTCGTTGGCATAGTTCCGGGCCCCGCGGCTGGCCTGGATGATGACCGGCGCGTTGACGGCCTCGGCCGCCTCCATGATCGCCAGCCCCTGCTCCATGTTGTTGATATTGTAGGCGGGCAGGCCGTAGTCGTTCTCGGCCGCGTGGTCGAGCAGCTGTCGCAGCGTGATGCGCGCCATGGGATGTCTCCTAGGACCGTCTATTTTGCCGGTGGTCTAGCGACACAGGCGTCCGAAGTCACGCATTGTAACAGGTTCTCGTCGACTCAGGGCACCAGCGTTGCCGGCTTGCGCCAGACGAACATCATGAAGACGACGGCACTCCCCAGAAGCCAAAGGCCGGCGTTCATGAACAGGGCCGTTGCCTGAAAAAGCCAGCT
>JBBRFV010000176.1:0-5487 GCA_038241335.1 Caulobacterales bacterium
ACAGGGAGATCAGGCAGCGCGTCTCGTCGGGCGCGAGGCAGTCCGCGCCCTTCCACACCCAGTCCCGGCCCTCGGCCTTGGACAGGGCGTCGATGTCCAGCAGGGTCTCCCAGCGCGTGTCCGCCGACCGGTAGCTCTCCAGCGTGGTGCGCCGCCACAGCCCCTTGGGATTGGTCGCGTCCTGCCAGAAATTGCCGATGCCGTCGCCGAGGAACGAGGGCTGGGGGATCCGGTCCGTCGCCGACAGGATGTCGAACGCCTGCGACCGGAAGGTCTCGTAGCGCGGGTCCCCGGTCAGGGTCGCCAGCGACCGTTCGTTCTCGCGATGGACGAAGGCCATGGCCGCGTCGCCGTTGACCTGCTCCAGCGCCAGATGATCGTCGGCGGCGCGCACCCCGGCCGGCGACAGGTCGGTGGGCATGTGCGGCGGGGGCGTCTGGGCCAGGGCGGGCGAGGCGAGCACGGCCGCTATCGCGGCGGACAGAAGCAGTCGGTTCATCGTCAATCTCCGCAAACTCAAATCCTCCCCCATCGGGGGAAGGGGCGTGCCCTGGAGTCCGGCGGACGGGTCGCCCTCTCCACCACCCTTCGGGCGGTCCCCCTCCCCCGGCGCTTCGCTTGGGGGGAGGCTTACGCCGCCGGACCCATCAGGCGGCGCATCATATAGGTGTATTCCAGAGCGATCCGCCGGGCGGTTTCCCGCAGGTTGGCGCCCGCCGCGTGACCGCCGTCGACGTTCTCGTAATAGAGCACCGGATAGCCGAGGTCCTCGAGCCGCGCCGCCGCCTTGCGGCCGTGGGCCGGGTGCACCCGGTCGTCTTTGGTCGAGGTGTCGATGAAGACCTCGGGATAGGGCTGTCCGGCGCGCAGATTCTGGTAGGGCGAATAGGCCTGGATCCAGGCCCGCTCCGCCGGGATGGCCGGATCGCCGTATTCGCCGATCCAGCTGGCTCCCGCGCCGAGGCGGGTGAAGCGCAGCATGTCGAACAGGGGCACCTGGATGACGGCGGCATTGATCAGGTCCGGCCGCTGGGTCAGCATCGCCCCCATGAACAGCCCGCCCTGCGAGCCGCCCATGATGCCGAGTTTCGGCTGACTGGTGATGTGGCGCGCAGTCAGGTCCAGGGCCACGGCCTGGAAGTCCTCATGCGCCAGATGGAGGTTCTCCCGCCGCGCCGCCTCGTGCCAGCGCGGCCCGAACTCGCCGCCGCCGCGCGTGTTGGCGATGACATAGACCCCGCCGTTCTCGAGCCACAGCTTGCCGACCGTGGCCGAATAGCCGGGCAGCAGCGAGCTCTCGAAGCCGCCATAGCCGTACAGGATGGTCGGATTGGAGCCGTCCATCGGCATCGCCGCCTTGTGGACCACGAAATACGGAATCATCGTCCCGTCGGCCGAGCGGGCCTCGAACTGGTCGACCGTCATCCCCGTAGCGTCGAACTTGGCCGGCAGGGTCTTGGTCTGGTCGACCGCCCCCGTCGCCGCGTCGGCCAGGTAGAGGCTGGACGGATTCAGATAGCCGGTGACGCTGACGAACACCTTGTCGTCGGTCTCCGAGGCCGAGCCGACGCCGACCGAGACGTTTTGAGGCAGGTCCAGCCGGGTCCTGGTCCAGTCGCCGGCCGTCGTCGGCGTGAAGGCGAACACGCCGCCGCGGACGTTGTCGTACAGGGCCACGACCAGCCGGTTGCGGGTCGCGGTGATGCCCTCGATCGACTGGCGATCGGTCGGTCGAATCACCAGCTGGGCCGGCGTCTTCTGGTCGGCCAGCCAGGCGTCGAGATCCCAAGCGATGACGTCGCCGCTGCGGAATTCCTGACCGCCCGAAGTGGTCCAGTCCTGCTTCAGACTGACCACCACATGGCCCTGCACCAAGGCGTCGATGTTGGACTTGGTCGGCAGGTCCAGTCGGGTCGTCGTGCCGTCGCCGTGCAGCTGATACGTCTCGGAATCGAAGAAGCCGACGCCGCGATTGACCAGGGCCGCCCGCATGACGCCGTCGGCGTCGCGCAGGGCATAGCCGGATACAGAGACGTCAGACGGCTGGCCGGTGAAGACGGTCGCCGCCTGGTCGAGGGTCTGTCCCCGTTTCAGCACCTTGACCAGCATCGGATAGCCGGAGGTGGTCAGGGAGCCGGGTCCGAAGTCGCGGCTGACCAGCAGGGTGTCGGCGTCGATCCAGGTCGCCCCGCCCTTGGATTCCGGCAGGTTGAAGCCGTTGTCGACGAACTGCCGCGAGACACTGTCGAACTCGCGCACCGTGACCGCGTCCTTGCCGCCGTCGGACAGGGAGATCAGGCACATCTGCTCGTCGGGCGGCAGGCAGCTGGAGCCCTTGTAGACCCAGTTTTTGCCCTCCGAGGCGGCCAGGGCGTCGATGTCCAGCACCGTCTCCCAGACCGGGGCGTCGGTGCGATAGCTGTCCAGGGTGGTGCGCCGCCAGATGCCGCGCACGTGGTCGGCGTCCTGCCAGAAATTGTCGATATGGCCGTCGTGGGTGAAGCCCGGCGAGGGGATGCGGTCGCGCGACTGAACGATCTCCAGCGCCGCTTGGTGCAGCGGCTCGTAGCGCGGATCGCCCTGCAGCACGCCCAGCGAATGCTCGTTCTGGGCGCGAACCCATTCCATCGCCCGGGCCCCGTCGGCCTCTTCCAGCCAGATGTAGGGATCGGTTTCGTCCGTCGTGGCGAAGGCTCCGGCGGCCAGAGGCGGATTGGGCGGGGTGGGGGTCGCGTTCTGGGCCATGGCGCTCGTGGAGAGGAAGGTGGAGGCGAGAAGCGCGGCGAGCGCGGTGGTGCGGATCATTGGAACGTCCCCCGACGACCCTCAACCCGCGCGACGCGCGACAGGGGCCACTGACAAGAGCCGGCACCTTAACGGGGGGACCCCGCGCGGCAAGGCGAATGGCCCGAAGGTTACGGCTTTGTCATCCCTGGCCGCCCCCGGGTCCGACCCTTGGTCGGCCCGAGGGCAGGCATGGGTCAGGAGGTCCCGAAAGGCCCGACGACCGCGGTCCACCGGAAAGCCGCTCGCCGCAGCGTTTGCAGCAGACCGCGTCGGCGTCATGCCGCGGCAGGCCGCACCCCGGGCATGGCCGGTCCACTCTCGGCTGGCGGATCAGGGTCTGGGCCAGCCGCAGGAACAGGGTGATCCCGACCAGCATGACCGTGATCGACAGCACCCGCCCCCAGGCCCCGGGCAGGGTGATGTCACCGAACCCCGTCGTCGTCAGGGTCGCCACGGTGAAATAGAGGGCGTCCAGATAGCCGGTGATCCCGTCGTGCCGCCCCCGGAAGGTCGCATAGACGAAACCCGTCACCACGAAGACGAAGGTCACAAGCGCCGACAGCGCCCGCACCACCTGCTCCACCCGGGTGTCGTCCCAGCGCCGCCCGATGGTCCGCCAGAACAGATGGGAATTCAGCAGGGTCCACAGTCTCAGGATGCGCAGGAAGCCGAGGTTGAACACCCAGGCCGGCAGCAACAGCGTTCCGAGCACGACCAGGTCGACCCAGTTGATCGGCCGTCGGAACCAGTCCTTCCAGTCCGAATAGGCGGTGATCCGCGCCGCCATGTCCAGCGCCAGCAGCACGGCGATCGCATAGTCCAGCACATAGAAGGTCCGCCCATGCTCGCGCAGGATCGGCGCGGCCATGAAGAAGCCGATGATGGCGAAATCGATCACGATCACCGCCACCCGGAACCGCACCGCCGCAGGGCTGGAGCCGTGGTAGAAATAGCGGAGCCGGGCCTTGAGCTGCAGGCCGTGGCGCTTGCGGGTGGTCGGCGTCATACGGGCCAAGCGTTGCAGGACGGGTTTCGCTCCGTCCTCGTCTTGGGAACATCACCTCTCATGCGTATATGCACCCCGACATGACCCGCCCCTTCGTCAAGATGAACGGCGCCGGCAACGACTTCGTCGTCGTCAACGCCTTCGACCGGCCCTTCTCTCCGACGGCGGAGGAGGTGCGGGCGCTCGCAAACCGCGAGACCGGCGAGGGCTTCGACCAGCTGATCGCCATCGAGCCCAGCGATACGGCGGACGCCTTCATGCGCGTGTGGAACGCCGACGGCGGCTCGGTCGAGACCTGCGGCAACGCCCTGCGCTGCGTCGGCTGGCTGCTGATGACGGCCAATGGCGTCGATCGGGTCGCCATCGACACCCTCGGGGGGCTGACGACGGCGACCCGAGCGGGCGACCACCGGGTCACGGTCGATATGGGTCAGCCCCGCACCCGCTGGGATGAAATTCCGCTCGAAGAGGATATGGACTCCCGGGGCATCGAGCTTCAGGTCGGGCCCATCGACGCGCCGCTGGTGCACACGCCGGGCGCGGTCTCCATGGGCAATCCGCATGTGGTCTTCTTCACCGACCGCCTGGACGACGGCTTCGTGCGCGGGACCGGCTCGCTGGTTGAGAACCACCCGATGTTCCCGCAAGGCGTCAACGTCGGCTTCGCCGACGTGCGGGCGCCCGATCGCATCCGTCTGAGGGTATGGGAGCGCGGCGCCGGCCTGACCAGGGCCTGCGGCACTGGCGCCTGCGCGGCGCTGGTGGCGACGGCGCGACGCGGCCTGACTGGTCGTCAGGCCGTGGTCGAGGTCGACGGCGGCGAATTGGTGATCGACTGGGATGAGGCCACCGACCACGTCTTCATGACCGGCCCGGTCGAGATCGAGCGGACGGGCGTGCTGTAGGAGACCCTTCTCCCGAAGGGAAAAGGGTCCGCAGGGATCAATGCGCGTGGGTGCGGCGGCCGCCGCCGGTGAACAGCGACTTGATGAAGAAGAAGACCGCGATGACGATGGCGTAGCCGAGGAACAGGGCCAGCACGGTCATCCAGAAGGCGACAGTCAGGATGGGCGGCAGGACGAAGGCGCCGCCGTCCAGCATCGGGCGGATCACGCCGACGAGAATATGCACGAAGGCCGCGCCGAGCGCGGTCGGGAACAGGCGGTTCCAGGCCGGCATGAGCAGGGCGGCCACGACGGCGATCAACAGGCCGAGGATCTGGTTGACCCCGTCGAACCCGCCCTGGGCGAGGTCGAACATGGTCGAGAGGAAGCGTGTCACCGCGTCGATGAGGGCATCCATGGCGATCTCCTGGTCGCGGCCCAGCTTGGCCGTTACGAAGGTTAACGCCGGCCGCCGGGATTCGCTCCCGACGGCCTAACGTTGATTTCTAGACCGCGGCGGCGGCGATTTCGCGGATCTCTGAATTGGCGATCGTCAGCTTGGCGAAAGTCCAGCCGGAGCCCGAGGCCTCGATCTCGTCGACCGAGGCGCGGACGCCCTCGACGGTCTTGAGGCGCGGCCCGATCCAGGCGTCGACGGCCGCTTCCGCCGTCTTCTCGCCCTTGCCGACCGAGACGTCCGAGGCCCGGGCCACGGCGCGAGTCAGGGTCATCTGCTCGGCCATCAAATCCTCGATCAGACGGCGCACCGCGAGACGGTCGAAATGGTCCGACGAGGGCACATTGCCCGCC
>JBBRFV010000177.1:0-5454 GCA_038241335.1 Caulobacterales bacterium
CTGGATGCGAACGAGGCCGGCGTCGGGTGCCATCGCGACGGGCGGTTGGCCCGCCGGCGGCGGCGTCGGCGAGGGCGCGTTGGCGGGCGTCGCCACCGGCGCACCCTGTTCGATCTGGGCGGGGGTCAGCACCGGGGCCGCCGCCATCGGGGCGGCCTGGGCCGGGACGGGAGAGGTCGGTCGCTCTGGAGCGTGGCATCCGGCAAGCAGGATCACGGCGGCGGTCGTCAGCAGGACAGAACGGGACATGGCACTCACGCAAGCGACTGGGCCTCCGGAAAGCCGCGAACCGGCGGGGCGTTCCCCGGGAACGGTTCGCGTCAGGCGTTCGGCTTGCCTGTGGCCGGGTCCGTGGCGGTCTCGCCGGAGTTGGACGAGCCCTCGGACCCGCCCGGCTCGGTGGCCGGGCGGGGCGGCTGGCCCTCGCGCGCCGCAGCGCGCTGGTCTTCTGTCTCGGTCTCGCGGTTTTCGGGACGGGGTGCGGTCATGATCGAGCTCCGGTGTTCCATGCCAACGCCTACGGCCCGCTCGGGCTCCCGGCCAGACTTCGTTCACCATGCCTGCTCACCGGGATGAAAGGGCGACACGGTTAAGACGGACGGGCAAGCGCGGCCATTCGGGTCCGCGCCGGGGAGGCGTCATGGCCGGACTGAAGCTGGACATCGTCGACGCCGCGGCGCTGGACGCGGCCGCGATCGCGGAATGGCGCGCCATGCTGGCGGCCAATCCCGAACTGGGCAGCCCTTATTTCCGCCCCGAGTTCACCCAGATCGCGGCCACGGTCACGCCGGGCGCGGCGGTGGCCGTATTCCGACGCGGCGACAAGGTGGTCGGCTTCTTCCCGCACCAGCGCCGGGGCGGAGCGGTGCAGCCGCTGGGCGCGCCGATGAACGACTATCACGGGATCATCACTCGACCGGACGAGGCGCCTACGCTGGAGGAGGCGGCCGCATTGCTGGGTCCGCGCCGCCTGTCGGTCAACGGCTGGATCGGTCCGGCGAGGTCGGGCCAGCTTCGCGAAACGGTCCAGGTGCAGATGGACGCGGGCGGCTATGACGGATGGTACGCCGAGCGGCGTACGGCCTGGGGCAAATTCTTCAAGGACAAGGAGCGGGCGCGCCGCAGTCTGGAGGCTGAACTGGGACCGATCCGTGTCGAGCGCGGCCTGCGCGACCCGGCGCTGCTGGATCAGCTGATCGCCCTGAAGCGTGACCAGTATCATCGGACGGGCCGCCACGACGTCTTCGCCTGCGGCTGGACGGCCGATCTGCTGCACGCCTTGCTGGCCGACCACCGCGACGACTTCGGGGCCTCGATGGCGGCGATGTGGGCCGGCGAGAAGCTGACGGCGATCGAATATTCCCTGCACGCCGGCGACCAGTACCATTTCTGGTTCCCAGTCTATGAACCTGCCTTGGCGCGCTGTTCCCCCGGTATCCTGCTGAGCATGGACACAATGCGGCTGGGGGCGGCGGAGGGCTTCCGGACCTATGATTTCGGGTTCTCGGGCGAGCACTACAAGAAATATTTCTGCAACGCCGCTCGGCCGGTGCGCGAAGCTGTGGTGCTGAAGCCCGGCCTCGGCGCAAGCGTCAGTCAGGTCGCCGTCGGCGTGCTGGGCGGACGAGGAGAGGCGCTGCGCACCAGCGTGCGCCGTCGCTGGGCGGCCATCGAGGCCTGCGAGGTCACGCCCGGCGCGCGGATGAAGGGGGCCATGGCCGCGGCGAGCGCCGCCCTGGCCAAGGCTTCGACCCGTTCCAGCCGCCCCGTCGCCCAGCACGGATCCCAATGATGCAGACCCGCACCCGCTACGCCGGCCCCATCGCCGAGGCCAGGATTCATCCGCATAGTCTGGTCGCTCAGGGCTTCGCGACCGACGAGCGTCTGGCCGAGATGCTGGACCGCTATCCGGCCGAGCTGTTCGATATCAATCTGTACGACTACGACGACGACGGTCAGGTCAGCCTGCGCACCGGCGCGCGGGGTCGTCTGAACGGCGCCGAGCTGCTGGCCGCGATCCAGCAGGGAAGGCTGTGGGTCAATCTGCGCGGCGTCCAGACGGGCTGGCCCGAGCTGTGGGCCGCCGCCATGGCCGAGTTCCGCACGGTGCAGGCGACCTATCCGGGCATGCGGGCCGTGACGAACGCCGGCCAGCTCATCCTGTCTTCGCCCAAGGCGCGGGTGCCTTATCATTTCGATCCGGCCGGGGTGATGCTGTTCCACATGCGCGGCCGCAAGCGGGTGTTCGTCTATCCCGGCGACGAGAGCCATCTGCCCGAGAAGAACATGGAGCAGGTCGTGGCCCGCCAGACGACCGAGGAACTGCCCTATACGATGGCATTCGAGTCCGACGCCCAAGTCATGGATCTGGAGCCGGGCCAGGCCCTGACCTGGCCGCTGTACGCGCCGCACCGGGTCGAGAACCTGGACCGGTTCTGCGTCTCCCTGTCGATGGACTTCCAGACCTGGCCGTCGCGCCTGAGGAACGGGGCCCTCTACACCAATGCCGTGGCGCGCAGCCGGGGCGGGCGTCCACGCTTCACCGACCGCATGACGCCGCCCGAGCTGGCCGCCCGCTGGGCCGCCTCGCTGGCGCTGAAACGGATGGGCGCGCTGAAGAGCCGGCTGTCGGATTACGAGAGGGATTTCGAACCCGAGATCGGGGCTCTGGACGGGGCCGGCGCCCTGCGCGCCTGACGCCGCTTCCTTACAACGGGGTCATGACCTCGATTTAAGCTGACTTGCTGCGGGGCCGCGCGCACCTTCCCGTCACATCCGGACAGGGAGGTCCCACCATGAAATTCGCCATCGCATCCGCCGTCTCCGCCGCCGCGCTCGCCGTCGTCGCCGCCGCGAGCCCCGCCGCCGCCAAGGATGGTCCCTCGGTCCAGATCGAGCACGCGGTCGCCCGCGTCGTCGTCATCGTCGAGGACCGCGCCGACATCGGCGTCGAGATCGAGCAGGGCGTCTCGGGTCTGCCGGCCGTCCGGGTACGCCGCAGCGGCAACGACCTCCGCATCGAAGGCGGTCTGCGGGGCGGCATGTTCGGCAACAGCGCCATTCGCAACTGCCATTCGGGCCCGGAGAACGCCCGCCAGCCTGGCGAGGGCGCCTCTGTCGAGGTCCGGCAGGTGGGTACCGTCAACATCTCGGACGCGCCCCTGATCGTCATCCGCACGCCGCGCATGGTCGCTGTCTCGGTCAAGAGCGGCGCCGTCTTCGGCGCTGTCGGCCGCGGTGCTTCCTCGATTGAACTCGCCAACCAGGGCTGCGGCGACTGGACCGTCGCCAACACCGCTGGCGACCTGTCGCTGTCGCTCATGGGTTCGGGCGACATGCGCGCCGGAACCTCACGCCGCCTGGAAGCCAACATCATGGGGTCGGGCAACATCAGCGCCGGCGCGACCGGCGCCATCGAGGCCAACGTCATGGGCTCGGGCGACATCAACGCGGTCCGCGCCGACGGCCCGGTCGAGGCCAACATCATGGGGTCGGGCAGCATCACAGTGCGCGGCGGCGACGTCGGATCGGTCGAGGCCAACATCATGGGGTCCGGGGAGATCAACATCCCCGGCGCCGTCGCCAGCCTGGAAGTCAGCATCCCCGGGTCGGGCGAGGTCAACGTCGGTTCGGTCGCCGGTCCCGTCTCTCGCAGCATCATGGGCTCGGGCGAGGTGACCATCGGCGGCCAGACCTATCACCGCGAGCGCAGTCGCGACCGTCACTAAGGGTCGATCAGACCCCGACAGTCGCCTGACCGCAAACGAGAAGGCCCGGGAGCGTGGAACCCCCCGGGCCTTTTTCGTGGGCGTTGGTCCGTGTCCGGTCCTGCCCAGCGTGTCCGCGCCGCCCGTGTGCAAGGCGTTCACCGCCGTCGCGCTCCGGGTCCACGAGGCCGCTGAGGGAGCATCACCCCGTCCCGATCGTCGGGGCCCGGGCGGGCGGGCTCATCCCGGCAATCCCGGTCCTGCGCTCCGGCACACGAAAAAGCCCCGGCGGATCGCTCCGCCGGGGCTCCGTCGTTCAGGATCGCTCGAGCGTTAGAGGCCGCTCAGGATGCTGTTGATGCCGGTGGCGGGCAGTGCCGCGCCGGCGCGGTCACGCGCCTGGAGACCGCCGCCGAAGCTGTAGCGCAGGCCGATGTTCCAGGTATCGATGGTCAGGTCCTCGACGTCGCCGCGGGTGAAGCCGGCCACGACCGAGAACGGTGTGTCCGAGATCTCGTATTCGGCGCCGACGCCGTAGGTCCACAGGTCCAGGGTCGGACCCGCATCGACCGACGAATAGCTGACGCCGGCGTTAAGGCGCAGGTTCGGCTGCGCGTAGAAGGCAGCGTCGCCGCCCACGGTCCAGACGTCCGCATTGGACTTGTCGGCGGTGGTGTAGGCCACGGTGCCGGTCAGGGTCGCCTTGTCGAGGTATTTCTGAGCTTCGACGCCGGCGCTGTAGGCCGTGTCGCCGCCCAGGTCGGCGGCGCCGACGAAGCCGCCGAAGCGGACGTCCGAACCGACCATGCGCGTCAGGTGCGCCGTGCCCGACGCCAGGGTGTCGTCCGAGTCGGTGTTGTAGTCGGCGGCGCCGGCGAAGGTGGCCGTCCAGCCGGAGAAGGCGGGAACGGCGACGACGCCGTCGAGGATGACGTTGTCGGTGTCGACGCTGGCCGGGCCGAAGTCGATGTTCGAGGTGGAGTAGGTGGCGCCGATCGAACCGACCGGGCCGCTCTGGGCCAGGGCGGGGGCGGCGGCGAAGGCGGCGACGGCCGCGGTGGCGAGGAAGAGGGTCTTCATTGTTCTTGTCCGTTGATGGACCGCGGTGGGAGCGCCGCGGCCCGATCCCGCTACCAACGGCCAAGCTCGAGCGGCTATTACAAAAGCGTCACAGAACGGCGGCTTGGAGCGGTTGTGGCGCCGGGGTCACGCATTGTGGCGCCGGTGCGGCGCCCATGCGGACACGCTGTGGCGCAGCCTGACTCCGCCGTCAGAAACGAGCGATGAACGCGCGGGACGGGTCCGCATCGGAGGAGCATGAGGGCAGGGCGGCGTCACCCGGGCGCATGGGCCGGTCAGGCCTTTCAAGCGCCGGCATCGTCGGCCGGCTCGGGACGCGGCGCGCGGCCCGGACTCCCACGACAGTCCCCAGGGCCCTCTGCGGTCCCGAATGGCGCTGGAAACCCGCCATCGACGGGCCCGCGGTCGCACTGGCGCGGCCCGCCCCCGATCTGGAGGCAAAAACCCCGCCGCGACACAGTTTCGCCGCTTGACCAAATCGGAATCGACCGTCATAAGCCCCCACTCTTGTTGGACCGGCTGTGCACCTCGCGTTGAGTTTGGGGTGCAGACGCGGTTCGCAGGAACGACCTGAGACCTGTTCTTTGCAGTGACCCAGGACTTCAACGGCCTTCGCGGTTCGCTGCGTGGGCCGATCGTTTTTGCGGACGTGCGTACTCTGAGGGCT
>JBBRFV010000178.1:0-5404 GCA_038241335.1 Caulobacterales bacterium
CGTCACCGGCAAGATCACTTCCTACCCCGCCCGCTCGTCGTACCAGATCGTCATCGAGACCATGGAGGCCGCCGGGGCCGGGGCGCTGCTGGCCCAGCTGGAACGGCTGAAGATCAAGCTGGCCGGCGAGGGCCTGTTCGAGGCGGGCCGCAAGCAGCCTATCCCGACGTTCCCCGCCGTGGTCGGGGTCATCACCAGCCCGAGCGGGGCGGTGATCCGCGACATCCTGCACCGCATCGCCGAGCGCTGGCCGTGCCGCGTCATCGTCTGGCCTGTGGTGGTCCAGGGCGAGGCCGCCAGCGGCCAGGTGTCGGCCGCCATCCGCGGCTTCGACGCCCTGACGTCCGGCGGGCCGATCCCCCGCCCCGACGTGGTCATCGTCGCCCGCGGGGGCGGCTCGGTCGAGGATCTGTGGTGCTTCAACGACGAGGGGCTGGCCCGCACCGTCGCGGCGGCTCGCATCCCCATCATCTCTGCCGTGGGGCACGAGACCGACACCACCCTGATCGACTTCGTCTCCGACCGCCGCGCCCCGACGCCGACGGGAGCGGCCGAAGTCGCCACGCCCGTGCTGGCCGACCTCCGCTACGCCGTATCTGATCTTGACCGTCGTCTGGCCCGGGCCGGCGGGCGAATTCTTGAGGACCGCCGCACCCGCCTGCGCGCCGCCGCTCGCGGCCTGCCCGCGAGGCCCGAGGACGTCCTGGCCCTGCCCCAGCAGCGGCTCGACCATGCCGGCAGCCGACTCGCATCCGGCCTGACGAGAAACCTCTCCCTGCACGAACGCGCCCTCGTCGGCGTCACGGGTAGACTGTCGCCCGCCCTGCTCAACCGGGCCATGGAACGCCGCCGGGACCGGCTGGAGTCGGTAAACGCCCGGCTGGGCTCCGGCCTCGCCGCCAATGTGAGGGCGCACGAACATCGCCTGTTACGCGCCCTGTCGCGCCTGTCACCGGAGCCCCTGTACCGCCGGCTCGATCAGCGCGCGGCCCGGCTGGACGCCGTCGGGACACGGCTGGTCGCCCTGCCCCGACGGCTCGACAGGGATGAGGCGCGCCTCGCCGCACTGGCCCGCGCCCTGGCCGGCCTCAATCCGAAAACCCCCAAGCCCGGCTTCGCCCGCGTCGAGGCCGACGACGGCGCCATGATCGCTTCGGCCGCCGCCCTCGCCGACGGTCAGGCCGTTCGGCTGGTCTTCGCCGACGGCGCGCGCGGCGCCCATATCGACGACGGCGAGCGCCCCGACGCCACACCTCGATCCGCACTTGCCAAACCTAAGCCCCGCGCCTCGCTCGGGAACCCGGGCCAGAGCCAGGGCGATCTCTTCTGACGCGCGAAAGGCTTGGCGCGTCGCGGACGGCCACGCTAGGTTGAGCCGATGAGCAAGACTCCCTCCGGACAGGCCGCCCTCCACTACGGAGACGGCGAATTCGCCGTGCTGAAGCCCGGCCGGTTCGTGACCTGCGCCGTCAGCGGCAAGGCCATCCCGCTGGAGTCGCTGCGCTACTGGTCGGTCGTGCACCAGGAAGCCTACGCCGGGCCGCTGGAGGCCTTCCAGCGCATGGCCCAGGTTCCGTGACCCCCGACCGCCGCGCCCTGCTTCTCGGTGTCGGCGCGACCCTCGCCGCCGGCGGAGCGCGTGCGCAGGTCCTGACTTCGACCGCCCCGTTGGCCGACCCCGACCTCGATCTGACCGGCCGCTTCGTCCAGGGCGGCCACGCCATCGGCCGGACCTGGCCCCGCGCACTGGTCTTCATCGACGGCGAAGCCCTGACCACCGCCTCAGCCGGGGGCGTCTTCGTCGTCGGTTTCGACCGCGACGGTCCGGCGAACGTCGAACTGGAGGTGCGCTCCGGCGTCCGTTCCACCCGTCGCCGGCTCGACGTCGCCCAAGGAACCTTTCCCACCAACCGGATCGACGGCCTGCCGCCCGAGACCATCGCCCCCACCGACCCGGCGCTGCTGGCCCGAATCCAGCGCGAGGTGGCGATCAAGACCGAGGCCTTCGCCAGCCGCACCGACGCCGATCACTTCCGGGACGGCTTCTCCTGGCCGCTGGACAGCTACCGCGTCAGCAGCCTGTGGGGCGCCCAGCGGATTCTGAACGGCACTCCGGCCCGACCCCACTATGGCATCGACCTGGCCGCCCCCACTGGTTCGCCGATCCACGCACCCGCCGCCGGCCGTGTGGTCCTGGCCCGGCCCGCCATGCATTTCGAGGGCGGCCTGACCCTGATCGACCACGGCCAAGGCTTGATCACCGCCTATCTGCACCAGTCGCGTCAGGACGTCGAAACCGGTCAGGACGTGGTGCGCGGCCAGCTCATCGGCCGGGTCGGCATGACCGGTCGGGCCACCGGTCCGCACCTGTGCTGGCGGATGAAATGGCGGGATCGCAACTGCGACCCGTCGCTTCTTGTAAAAACCTGGCGGCGGTAATCGTTTACAGTCTGGGTGATCAACGTTCGGTCACGGATGTGTAACGAATCCGGCGATAATGGCGAATCGCCGCGACCCTCTCCGCCTCCCGGACCACCACCTCCATGTCCTCTCTCCAGAGCCTCAACATCCTGCTGATCGACGACAATCAGCACATGCGCGCCATCACCTCGGCCATCCTGGCGTCGGCGGGCATGAAGAAGGTGCGCGAGGCGTCCGACGGATCGACGGGGCTGGAGATCCTGCGGGATCATCCGGTCGACCTGGTCATCGTCGACTTCAATATGTTCCCGCTGGACGGGGTCGAGTTCACACGGCTGGTTCGCAACAGCCCGGACAGCGCCAACCCCTATCTGCCGATCATCATGATGACCGGCCATTCCGAGCGAGCCCGCGTGACCGAGGCGCGCGACGCAGGCGTTACCGAGTTCGTGGTCAAGCCGATCACCGCCAAGGCCATCCTCGATCGACTCCAGGCGGTGATCGTCCGCCCGCGCCCGTTCCTGAAGACCGACAGCTATTTCGGTCCCGACCGCCGCCGCACCAACGCCTCGAACTATCGGGGTCCGCGCCGCCGGGCCGACGATCAGGTCTCGGACTCCAGCGCCGCATAGACCGAGGCCGGCCAGCGCTTGTGCACCCAGAACCAGTCGGCCGGGTGTTCGCGCACCCGATCCTCGACGAAGGTGGTCACGGCCTGAACGCCACGCGCGATGTCCGCCGCCCGGTCGCCGCTCCGGGTGATCTCTATCGGCTCATGCGCCGTCACCCGGAAGCGAGCGCCCTTCAGCCGCACCACCGACATCGGCTGCAACACCGTGCCAAAGCGCAGCGCCAACCGGCTCGGCCCCGGCGCGGCGTTCACCGGCTGGCCGAAGAAGGTCACCTCGGGGCCTTCCGAGAATTTCTGGTCGTTCATCAGCGCCACCGACTCGCCGCGCTGCAGCCCCAGCAACAGCTCGCGCGCGCCGTCGCCGCCCTTGGGCGCGAACAGCTTGACGCCATAGCGCGCGCGCGCCGTGCGGATCTGGGCGTCGACATAGGGGTTGTTGGCGGCGCGATAGGTGATCTGGCACGGCACGCCCGAGGCCAGGATGGCCGCCGGCATGGTCTCGAAACAGGCCAGGTGGCCCGAGACGAACACCACCGGCTGGCCGCTGTCGCGGATGGCGTGCAGCCGCTCCATGCCGACCACCTCCAGCCGCCCCGAGGCGATCGATATCCGGTCCAGCACCGTTGTCTCGGCGAAGGTCCGCCCGATCCGTTCCCAAGCCTCCAGCGCCAGACCCTCCCGCTCGGCGCGGGGCATGTCAGGAAAGGCGATGCGCAGGTTGCGATGCACGGTCCTGTGCACGCCGGTCAGCGGCCCGAGCGTCCGCAACAGCCAGCCGCCCAGGTTCGACGCCCCATCGACCCCGATCAGCCGCAGGAACCCCGTCAGCCCGGCGAAGGCGACCGCCTCCAGCCGCCATTGCAGGTCCTGCGCGAAGGACGGGACCTTCGGCGCGACGCCGGGACGCGGGACGGTGTCGGGTTCACCAGGCAATGGTGATCCCGCCGTCCACCACCAGGGTCTGGCCGGTCATATAGGCCGAGGCCGGCGCGGCCAGATACACCGCCGCCCCGGCGATCTCGTCCGGCTGGCCGATACGCTTCAGCGGCGCGGGGTCGGTCACCTGCTTCAGCAGTTCGGGGTTCTCCCACAGGTATTTGGCGAAGTCGGTCTGCACCAGGCCCGGCGCAATCGTGTTGACGCGTACGTTCGACGGCCCCCACTCGACCGCCAGGTTCCGCGCCAGCTGCATGTCAGCCGCCTTGGAGATGTTGTAGGCGCCGATCAGGGCGTTGCCCCTCAGCCCGCCGATCGACGAGACGATGATCACCGACCCGTCCTTCCGCTCCAGCATCTGCGGCGCGACCATCTGGATCAGCCAGTGGTTCGAGACCACGTTGTTTTGCAGGATCTTGCCGAACTGCTCGTCGTTGATCCCGGCCATCGGCCCCGCATAGGGATTGGTCGCCGCGTTGCAGACAAGGATGTCGATGCGGCCGAAGGCGGCGTTGGTCTCGTCGACCAGGCGCTGCAGGTCTTCCTTGGAGGCGATGTTGGCCGGAATGGCGATCGCCCGGCCCTCTCCATGCTTCGCATTGATCGCTTGGGCGACCTCGTCGCAGGGTCCAGGCTTGCGCGACGAGATGACGACCTTGGCCCCGTGCTCGGCCATCCGCTCGGCGATCGCCTTGCCGATCCCCTTCGAGGAGCCGGTGATGACCGCGACCTTCCCGGTCAGATCGAACAATTCCATCGTTAACCTCGAAGAAGTGGGGAGAATCTGTGCGACGCCCTAGGCGATCCGCACTGTTACCCCGATACTCGGGCGATTCCATCCGGGAAGACGGACCATCCGTTTCCAATGCGCGCACTGACCCAGGGCTTCCTGTTCTTCGGCTACCTGTTCCTCGCCTTGACGGTGGGCGCCTTCGTGTGGCGCGCCAACCTCGGGGTCGGCGCGGGCGCGGCCGGCGCGATCGCTACCATGGGCCTGCTGGTCGCGGTCCACGCCGCCATCACCGGCCGCGCCGACAAGGCCGCCCTGCGCAATGAGATCGAACAGGTGCGCGAGGCCCATCGCCTGCTCGCCGACGCCATGGAGTCGACGCAAGGCGCGCTCACCGAACTGGCCCAGGCCATTGAGTCCGGCGCCGTCACCTCGACCGAGGCTCTCTCGGGCGAGGTCCGCATGCTGGAGACCCTGATCCAGCAGATGAGCGAGACGCTCGAACAGCGCGCCGCCCAGCCGGCGCCGACCAATCCGTACGAGGCCCGCCACCGCGACCAGTCCAACGCCCTGCTGGCCACCATCCACGACGCCCTGGCCGAGAACCGCGTCGACCTCTATCTCCAGCCGGTCGTCTCCCTGCCGCAGCGCCGGACCATCTTCTACGAGAGCTTCACCCGCCTGCG
>JBBRFV010000179.1:0-5386 GCA_038241335.1 Caulobacterales bacterium
AGCGGGTCACGGCCCGCCTGTTCGCGGTCGAGACGCCGCTACCCGCCGCCAAACCGGAACTCAAACGGCTGGCCGCGATCCTCGTGGCCGATGACCGCCCCGGCGACTGGCCCCAGGCCCTGATGGACCTCGGCGCCACCGTCTGCCGACCGGGCAAACCGCTGTGCGAGGCCTGTCCGCTGACCCGCTGGTGCGCGGGTTATTGCTCGGGGACGCCGGAGCGTTTTCCGCTGAAGACGAAGAAGGCCGACCGTCCGCATCGCACCGGCGTCGCCTGGGTCCTGCGCGACGACCGGGGCCGGGTGGCGCTGGTGCGGCGGCCGGACAAGGGGTTGCTGGGCGGGATGGTGGGTTTGCCGACCTCGGACTGGACTGTCGAAGCGCCACAAGCGACGCCGCCCGTCGCCGCCTGCTGGCGCGAGGTTGGGGCCGTCGAACACGTCTTCACGCATTTCTCCCTGACCCTGACGGTGCGGGCGGCGACCGGCGATGGCGACTTCTTCTGGACCGATCCCGACGCGGCGCTGGCTTCCCTGCCGACCGTTTTCCGCAAGGCGCTGGAGCGAGGGCTGGCCTAAAGCAGGGTTCGCACCGACACGGTCCCGTCGCGCCGTCGGGGGATGACCACCGTGTGATTTCCCGACTGCTGGAACGTCAGGTCCACCGTCGCCGCGCCGACCTGCAGATTGGTGACGTTCAGCCGGTCGATCCCCGAGGGCAGGACTGGATCGTCGATCTCGACCACGCCCTCTATCGCATCGATGCGTACGCCCAGCGCCGCCTGCAGCATGAGGAACACCGAGCCCGCCGCCCAGGCCTGGGGCAGGCAGGCGACCGGATAGGCGATCGGCGGCTCGCCGGTCTGGCGCTCGAAGCCGCAGAACAGTTCGGGCAGGCGCATGTGGAAATGGGTCGCTGAGGCATAGACCTCGCCCAGCAGCAGGGCCACGGCCCGCCGCTCGCCGTAGCGGGCCATGCCGGCCGCCGCCATGGCCGTGTCGTGCGGCCAGACCGAGCCGTTGTGATAGCTGATCGGATTGAACCGCGCCTGGCCCGTCGCCAGCGTCCGCACGCCCCAGCCCGAGCGGAACTCGGCCCCAGCAGCCGCTTCGTCACCCGCTTCGCGCGCTCCGCCGACGGCAGGCCGGTGAACAGCAGATGGCCGGCGTTTGATCCGATCGAACGGCACTGCTCGCCGTCGCCGTCCAGGGCGATGGCGTAGAAGCCCTCGTCCTCCATCCAGAAGCGATCTTCGACCTGAAGTCGAACCTTCTCGGCGCGCGCGGCCCATTCCGCCTGTCGCGGGTCCTCGAGCACCTTGGCCAGGTCGGCCATCGCCAGCCAGGCGGCGTAGGCGTAGCCCTGCACCTCCAGCAGGGCGATCGGCCCTTTGGGGAAGCGGCCGTCGCGGTGGAAGATCGAGTCCTCGGAATCTTTCCAGCCCTGGTTCGACAGGCCGGTCTCGGCCCCGCGCTGGTAGCTGATCAGGCCGTCGTGATTGAAGTCCCCATAGTCGGTCATCCAGCCGATGGCGGCGAGCAGATTGGGCCACAGCCGGCGGATGGTGTCGAAGTCGCACGTGCGTCGCGCATAGGCGCCGGCAAGGGCCACGAACAGCGGCGTGGTGTCGACCCCGCCGTAGTAGAGCCCGAACGGCACCTCTCCCAGGGCGCTCATCTCGCCGCCACGTGTCTCGTGCATGATCTTGCCGGGGGCGGAGTCCTGGAAGGCCGAGACCTCGGTGGCCTGGCGCAGGGCCAGATAGGTCAGCACCCCCTTGGCCAGTGACGGATCAAGCCACAGCATCTGCCAGGCGGTGATGATCCCGTCGCGTCCGAACGGGGTCGAGAACCACGGCACCCCGGCATAGGGATAGGGGCCGGTCGGCAGGTCTGTGGTCAGCAGCGCCACGTCGGCGCGGGACTGGTCCAGCCATTCGTTGAAGCGCGGACTGCGGGGGCCGCGCAGGGAGGCACCGCGTCGTCGCCGTGCCCGCATGGCGACCCGCGCCTGCACGGCATTGAGCCGGAACCGGGTCTTGTCCGGGGTTTCGCAGGCATCGGCGCCGCACTCGATGTAGAGGTCGCAGCGACGGCCCTTGGGCAGGCTGAACATGAATTCCGCGCGCGCCCCGCTGAGCCGCGCGGGCGGTTCAGAAAAGGCGAGGCAGCTCATGCGCCGCACTCCGTCCAGGCCGAGGTAACGGAAGGTGACCCGGCGGCCGTCGTGGGTAGGCGGCTCGGTGGTCCCGCGCTTTTCCCGCAGCGTGCCGCGGACCTGGAAGATGTCGGCGAAATCGGCTGCGAATTCGAAGGCCAACGGCAGCAGCAGGTCCTCGACCCCGTGGTTGACCATGCGGATCCGCTCGAACATCCGCCGGTCCCAGACGAAGCGCCGACGCTCGATATGCAGCACCCCCGCCGGAGCCGAACGTCCGCCCATCGGCGGCAGGGGCCGGTTGGTCGAATGGCAGGTGAAATAGACGTTGTCCTGGCTGATCCCCGAGCTCAGGCGCGACGGCCGCGCCAGTCCGGCGGTCATCACGAACCGGGACAGCAGTCGGGTGTCATGGTCGAACAGTCCGTCGGCGCCACCCTTCAGGTCACCCCAGCCGTCCGCGACCAGAAAGGTGTCCGCGTCCTTCAGGGCCAGAAGTCGCTCAAGACCATCGGCTTCCTGGGAATCGGCGGCGGCGGGCTGAACGTTATAGGCGTCATCCATGGGCAGTCCCGAAACGGCGGGCGACGGTCCCGCACAGGTTCGAACGCCCGACGGCGCCGACCCGTTCACTCTGTCCGCCGCGAGCGACCGCTATGCGGAGGCGAAACTGCGATCCTCGACAGGTCGCAGCGGCGTCACCACGTCGTCCAGCGGCGCTTCGGCGAACGGACGGCGCGCCAGCAGGTCGCCGTAGACATCCAGATAGCGCCGCGCCATGGCCGTAGCGGAGAACCGCAGCTCGAACCGGGCCCGAATGCCCTCGCGATCCAGCAGATGGGCGCGCGAGGCGGCGGCCACGGCCTGCTCCAGCTTATCGACCAGGAAGCCGGTCGCCCCGTCGTCGATCACCTCGGGGGTAGAGCCGCAGCGGAAGGCGATCACTGGCGTGCCGCAGGCCATGGCCTCGATCATCACCAGGCCGAAAGGCTCGGGCCAGTCGATCGGGAACAGCAGGGCCTCGGCGCCGCCCAGGAAGGCCGACTTCTGATGATCGCCGATCTCGCCGATGAACTCGATCAGCGGATTGCCGTCGATCATCGGCTTGATCACCGTTTCCCAATAGACCTTGTCCGCCGCATCGACCTTGGCCGCCATCTTCAGGGTCTTGCCCAGGGCTGTAGCGATCTGGATGGCGCGGTCGGGTCGTTTCTCGGGAGAGATGCGGCCCAGGAAGGCGAAATAGCCCTCGGACTTCGGCGAGAACCGATACTGGTCCGCGGGCATGCCGTGGTGGACCGTGGCCTTCCAGTTGGCGAAGGGCATGGGCCGGCGCTGGTCGTCCGAGATCGACACCAGGCCGAAGTCGCTCCAGCGCTCGTAGACCTCGGTCAGGTCCTTCACGTCCAGCCGCCCGTGCAGGGTGGTGACTGTCTTGTCCGCGTAGCGGGCGAAGAACGGGAAGTGGATCATGTCAGTGTGGAAATGGATCACGTCGAAATCGTCGGCGCGCTTGAGCACCTCGGACAGCATGGTCATGTGCGCCGCCAGGTCTGACTTGAAGGGCGCGGGATCCAGCCGGATGGCCTGATCGCGGACCGGGATCAGGCGCGCGCGGGTCTCGGCGTCCGCGCTGGCGAACAAGGTCACCTCATGGCCCAGATCGACGAGGGCGTCGGTCAGGTGCGCGACCACCCGCTCGGTGCCGCCATACAGCTTGGGCGGCACGGCTTCGTACAGGGGCGTAACCTGGGCGATCTTCATGGCAAGAGTTCCGACGGAGGCCCGCGAGGGGCTCCCTGTATCAACCCTCTCGCCCACGGCCCGGTTCCGTGTGGGAACCGCGAATTTCGCGTGGTTTCTCTGTACGTTACAGTATCAAGACAATCGGTCGCGGGTTACTGCATCCCGGCCCGCACCTCAGCCCGCAGGGTGTCGATCGACCTGAACCCCTGATCCGTCTTGAATCGCCAGTAGGTCCAGCCGTTGCAGGCCGGGGCGTTCTCGAACAGGGCGCCCAGTTTGTGGATCGAACCGGTCAGTTCGCCGGAGACCAGCGAACCGTCGGCCCGCACCCGGGCCTCGCGATCCCCTTTGGGGCAGTACAGCTTGTCGCCGGGGGACAGCAGGCCGGCCTCGACCAGCGCCCCGAACGGCACCTTCACCTCGGCCCGCTTGGAGCCCATGACGATCAGGTCTTCCGGCGCGGCGGGAATGACCGCCTTGATGCGTTTCTCGGCCACCCGGGCGTAGGTCTCGTCACGCTCGATGCCGATGAACCGGCGGCCCAGCCGTTTGGCCGCCGCGCCCGTGGTGCCGGTGCCGAAGAACGGGTCCAGCACCACGTCGCCCGGTCGCGTTGCCGACAGCAGCACGCGGTGCAACAGGGCCTCCGGCTTTTGGGTGGGATGGGCCTTCTTGCCGTCCTCGCCCTTGATACGCTCCTCGCCCGTGCACAGGCCCAGGGTCCAGTCGGACCGCATCTGGGTGTCCTCATTGAAAGCCTTCAGGGCGTCGTAGTTGAAGGTGTAGCGCTTCTGTTCGCGGCTGCGGGCGGCCCAGATCAGGGTTTCGTGGGCGTTGGTGAAGCGCGTGCCCTTGAAGTTCGGCATCGGATTGGTCTTGCGCCAGATGATGTCGTTCAGGACCCAAAAGCCCAGGTCCTGGATCGCCGTGCCGAGGCGGAAGACGTTGTGATAGCTGCCGATCACCCAGATCGAGCCCTCGGGCTTGAGCACCCGGCGGCATTCCGTCAGCCAGGCGCGGGTGAAGGCGTCATAGGTGGCGAAGCTGTCGAACTTGTCCCAGTCGTCGTCGACGGCGTCGACCAGGCTGTTGTCGGGCCGCAGCAGATCTCCGCCCAGCTGCAGGTTATAGGGCGGGTCGGCGAAGACCATGTCGACGCAGGCGTCTGGCAGGGACTGCAACACCGCGATGCAGTCGCCCCTCATGACGACATCGGTCTTCAGTTCGGACATGGAAAAGCGACCCCGTACAGCTTGGAGGCCGATTGGTGAATCATCGCGGTTAAGGGCGGGTAACCGACACCGCTTTCGTCAGAATCGGACAGAGAAAATATCCTGCGGCCAAGCTGAGGCGGCCGGCACCGCGGGGCGTTGGACATTCAACCCTCCATTCCTGTCCGGACACATCCCATGGCTGCCTCAAAACCTACTTCCACGACCGGAACCGGCGGGGAAACCCACCAGACCGCGTCGACGCCGGAGAC
>JBBRFV010000180.1:0-5375 GCA_038241335.1 Caulobacterales bacterium
CGTCGACGTTCATTCGGGGCCGGCCTTCGCCGCCGCCAGCGCCGCCATGCGCCGGCGACGGAACAGCTTCAGGCCCTCGTGCAGCACACCCACGGCGGCGACGCCGAACAGCAGGGAGGTGGTCATGTCACGCTCCCGGAAATGCGCGAACGCCCGCCACAGGGCGAAGACCACGAACAGCGGATAGAAGACCGTGACCAGGGCCCGCTCGAGCCCGCTCCGCGTCTCCGGCTTCAGCCGGCCGCTGGCCAGCACCACGCCCAGCACCGCCAGCAGGGCCAGCGGGATCAGGCCGGTGAACAGAAAGTCCTGGCCCGTCATGCCTTGGGCTTTTCCTTTTTGCGGTACATGGCCAGCATCCGCCGGGTGACCATGAAGCCGCCGAAGATGTTGACGCTGGCCAGGGTCACGGCCGCGACGCCAGCGCCCTTGGCGATCCAGCCGTTGACGCCGCTGTCGGCGCTGAGCGACGCCGCCGCGATCAGGCCGCCGACCACGATCACCGAACTGATGGCGTTGGTCACGGCCATCAGCGGCGTATGCAGGGCGGGGGTGACCGACCAGACGACGTAGTAGCCGACGAAGATGGCCAGCACGAAGATGGCTAGGCGAAAGACGGTGGGATCGACGTGTTCCATCAGGGGCGCGCCTCCAGACGCGCATCTATGCTGACCAGCAGCCTCAGAACGCCGCCGACCAGCACACAGAGGACCATCGACCTGAGTCCGCCCCCCACGATTTGACCGGTGCGGGCTCCGCTACCGGCGCCAACCGCAAGGTCGCTCAAAACAACGAAGAGCGGTCCTCCAAGCATGATCAGGATCGAGACCGCCGCAAGCCAGTTCCTCAACCTCGTCGAAATCATCCTCTCGCCCCCTCATGCACCACGGCCCCGCCGTTGGTGACCACGGACGCCTTGAGGATCTCGTCCTCCAGATCGACCGCCAGCGCCCCGTCCTTGACCATCAGGCCGACGAAGGCGCTCAGGTTGCGGGCGTAGAGGGCCGAGGCGTCGGCGGCGATGCGGCCGGGCAGGTTGGCCCAGCCGACAATCTGAACGCCGTTGGCGGTGGTGACGATCTCGCCGATCCTGGCGCCCTCGACATTGCCGCCGTTGTCGATGGCCAGGTCGATCAGAACCGAGCCCGGCTTCATCGTCGCCACCTGCGCCGCCGTGACCAGCCGCGGCGCCGCTCGGCCGGGGATAAGGGCGGTGGTGATGACGATGTCCTGCTTCTTGATATGCTCGCCGGTCAGCGCCGCCTGCTTGGCCGGGTCTTCGGGCGACATCGGCTTGGCGTAGCCGCCGGCGGTCTGGGCGTTCTTGAACTCCTCGTCCTCGACGGCGAGGAATTTGGCTCCAAGCGACTCGACCTGTTCCTTGGTCGCGGGCCGGACGTCGGTGGCGGTGACCACGGCCCCCAGCCGTCGCGCCGTGGCGATGGCCTGCAGCCCCGCCACGCCGACGCCCATGATGAAGACCTTGGCGGGGGCGACGGTGCCGGCCGCGGTCATCATCATCGGGAAGCCCCGACCGAACGCGTAGGCCGCCTCGATCACGGCGCGATAGCCGGCCAGGTTGGCCTGGGACGACAGCACGTCCATCACCTGGGCCCGGCTGATGCGGGGCACGAACTCCATGGCGAAGGCGGTGGCGCCGGCCTGGGCCAGGGCCTGGACCGTGTCCTTCTCGCGGTAGGCGTCCAGCATGGCGATGACCACGGCGCCGGGCTTGAGCGCGCTGGTCTCCTGCGCCGTCGGACCGCGCACCTTCAGCACGATGTCCGCGCCCTCAAGCACCGCGCGGGTGTCGGGCTTCACCACCGCGCCGGCGGCGACATAGTCCGCGTCGGGAATGGACGAGCCGGCGCCGGTCCCCGCCTCGACCGTCACCGTCGCGCCGAGGGCGGCCAGCTTCCTGACGGTTTCCGGGGTGACGGCGCAGCGCGTTTCGCCTTCACGGCGTTCGCGGGTGACAGCGATAGCGACGGCCAAGCGAATCCCTCCGTCAACACTGGACGAGGGACGTTAGGCTTATCCGGGAGGACGCGGCAAGGCGCCGCGCGGGTCAGTGGGACTCAGGGCGCTCGTGCAGGAACCACCAGCCGATGACGGCCAGGATCGCCGGTCCAACGAGGCCGCCGATGAAGGTGCCGCCCGGGCCGAACCACAGGATCAAGGCCAGCATGACCACGGCGGCGGCCAGCGACCCCCATTTGGCCAGGAGCACGAAGAGGTGGAACGTCGAGACCTGCTCGCTGACTTCCTGCGACCCGTGAACGTAGTCGGCGTGGGCGTCGGCGTGGTGGTGGTCGGCCATGATCGTGTCCGGGAAACAGGGAGTCGGTTCGGGGCTCTTATAGCGGCGCGGGGGAAAGGCTCAAGCGGGGGATGACAATCCGCGCGCCGCTTCAATCGAGCGCGGCCAGCACGTCGCGGGTGAAGGCGATGAGGTCGAAGGTCTTTCCGGTCGGGTCCTCGCCCCGCCGCACGATGACGATGCCGCGGCTGGGGACGATGATGACATACTGGCCCCGGTTTCCGTTGGCCGAGATGGCGTCTGCGGGAATCCCCGGCGACCTGTTGAACAGCCAGAAGGTCGCGCCATAGCCTTGGTCGCCCGTGGGCTGCGGCCCTGACGGGCGCGAGACCTGATCACGCCAGCCCTTGGGCAGGATGCGCTCGCCGTCGATGACGCCGTCGTTCAGGTACAGCCGCCCGAACCGCGCCAGGTCGCGGGCCGTGGACCAGACCTGGCTGGACAGGACGTAGTTGCCGCGCCAGTCCGTCTCGGCCCAGGTGTCATACATGCCCAGCCGCTGGAACAACTCGGCGGGCGGATGGGCGGCGAAGGTCGGCGCCACGGCCAGCGTCGCCAGCAGGATGTCGTTGTTGGCGTAGCGGAACCGTGTGCCGGGCATGGCGATCAGCGGCCAGGCCGGCGCCTGCTCGTCCACCCCCACCCCGCCGAAATACAGGGCGTCGGTGCGATTGCCCGCCGTGTCGCTGCCCAGGCCCGACTCCATCCGCATCAGCTGGTCCAGGGTGATAGCGGCGCGGGGATCGCCGGGACGGCTCCAGTCGGCGATGGCGGCCGGGGCGTTGACGTCCACCTCCCCGCGCTGGACGGCCGCGCCGATCACCGTGCCCGCCAGGCTCTTGGCGACCGACCATGTGCGCTGGGGCGTGTCCGGGCCGAAGCCGTCGGCGTATTGCTCGGCGACCAGCCGGTCGGCTTGCAGCACCAGCACGGCGGTGGTGTTGGCGCCGTCTGCATAGCGGCCCTCGAAAGAGCCGTGAACGGCCTCGTCCAGCCGGGCCGCGTTCCCCCGTGGGGCGCCGCTGACGAAGGTCTCGTTGCGTCGCGGTTGGACGGCCGTCATGGCGATAGAGCCGTCGTTGACCCATCCGACCGGCATGATCACGCAGCCCTTGCCGGGATGATAGAGAGCCACCCGCGGCGGCATGGCCTGGTCCCAGGCGACGGTGACGCCCTGCGGCCCAACCTCGACCGGCATCTGGCGCACCAGACCGTCCAGTTCGGGATAGATGCCGACCAGTTCATTGGCCTCGACGCTTGCAAGCGTGCGCGATCCGCCCGCGGCCTCGGCGTTCTTGATCGCGCTGCAGACGGTTAGGGCCTTGTAGCCAGCGGTCATGGCCCGGACGGACGCGGAGGCCGGCGCCGGCGGGGTCTGCGCCAAGGCGATCGGTGGGACGAGGGCGAGGACCGCCGCGAGGATCAGGTTGCGCATGGCCGGACGCTCGCCCGGCGGCGGGCTCCGGTCAATGGCTTCAGAAAGTGGCCTCGAACCGGTCGATCAGTCCCTCCAGCCGCTTCGTGCCGATGGTCCAGAAGGCGGGATCGCGCGGGTTCAGCCCGAATGGTGCCAGGGCCTCGACATAGCCCTTGCTGCCGCCCCCCGCGAGCAGCTGGCGATACAGCGGCGTGAACCCCTGCGGGTCCTTCGCCCGCGTCTCCATCAGCGCCGCCACCAGCAGGTCGCCGAAGGCGTAGGCGTAGACGTAGAAGGGCGAGTGGACGAAATGGCTGACATAGCTCCACCAGTGCTCATAGCCGGGGTTCAGCGTCACCGAAGGGCCCAGCGACGCGCCCATCTCTTCGATCCACAGTTCGCCGATGCGTTCGACGGCGACCTCCCCGGTCACCCGTTCGTCGTGGAAGCGGGTCTCGAAGCGGTGGAAGGCGATCTGCCGGACCACGGTGTTCAGCCCGTCCTCGATCCGACCGGCCAGCAGGCCGCGCTGCTCGCCCCTGGGCGCCGTCTTCAGCAACCGGTCGAACGTCAGCCCCTCGGCGAAGATCGACGCCGTCTCGGCCAGGGTCAGCGGCGTATCGGCCAGCAGACTGCCCTGCGGCGCCGCCAGCGTCTGGTGCACCCCGTGGCCCAGTTCATGCGCCAGCGTCAGCACATCCCGCCGCTCGCCCATCCAGTTCAGGAAGACATAGGGGTGGCGGTCCGAGGTCACCGGGTGGGCATAGGCTCCGGACTGCTTGCCCGGCCGCGCCCGACCATCGATCCACGGCCGGTCGAAGAAGCCTTGCGCCCGTTCCGCGAACTCGGGGCCGAGGTCGGAGAAACTGTCCAGCACCAGCGCCTTGCCCTGCGCCCAGTCGAAGCCGCGCGGAGCGGTGGTCTCGATCGGGGCGTTGCGGTCCCACTGGTCCAGCGTCGCCTTGCCCATGGCCCGGGCCTTCAGTGCGTAATAGCGGTGCGACAGCTTCGGATAGGCGGCCGCCACCGCTTCGGCCATCACATCCACCGACTCGCCGTCGACCTCATTGCCCAGATGGCGGCTGTCGGCGGGCCGTTTGAAGCCGCGCCAGCGATCCTCCAGCGCCTTGTCGGACGAGACCGTATTCATCACCAGCGCCATGGTCGTCGTTCGCGCGGCCAAGGCGTCATTCAGCCCCTCGGCCGCCGCCTTGCGCCGCGCGCCCTTGGGGTCGGACAGCCGGTTCAGCGCCTCGGCCAGGGTCAGCTCGTCCTTGCCGGCCCTGACCTTCATGGCCGCCAGCGTCTCATCGAACAGGCGCGGCCACTGGGCGCTGATGGGGCCGCGCTCGGCCAGGAAGGTTTCCAGCTCCTGCGACAGTTCGTGCGGTTTGTTGGCCCGCACCCGGCGCAGCCACGGGGCCCAGCGCGCCGCGGCCGGATGGGCCGCCAGTGCGGCCTCGATCTCCGCCTCCTCCAGCTGGTTGATCTCCAGCGTGACCCAGACAGTCGGCGTGGCGATGGCGGTCATCCGCTCCCGCACCGTGGCCTCGAAGCCCTGAGCCCCCGCGTCATTGCGGTTGGTCGAGGCGGCGAGGAAGGCGTAGGCGCCCAGAGCCCCGAGGATGTCGGAGGCGT
>JBBRFV010000181.1:0-5357 GCA_038241335.1 Caulobacterales bacterium
CCAGCCCCTGGGCGATCGGATCGGCCGACTGGTCCCTGAAGGCGTCGGCGCGCAGGGTTCCGATGACGGTGCGCCAGTCGTCGGTGGCCTCGGCGGGGCGCAGGGCCTCATTGATCAGCCGCTGGCGGGCGCGCCCGCGCGCCGCGGCGACGGGGTCTTCGTCGGGCTGGAACCAGGGGCGGACGGCCTCGCGTTCGGCGCGACCGTCGAGCAGCCGCCAAAGCGCGTTCTGGGGGTGCTGCTCATTGTCGCCGAGCGTGGCCCAGACGGCCGGGTCCAGCTCGCGGTCGAGGCCGGGCAGGACGACGCAGCCGCGTGGGGCGGCGGCGACGGCGGCGAGCACATCGGCGGCGGCAGGGGCGGTGCCGGTCGAGCCGGCGGCGATGACGGTCTGGGTCGGCGGCCGCTCGGTCCAGGCGTCAGCCAGCAGCCGCAACAGGCGGGCGCGGCGCCAGGCGGGATCGACAAGGCCCATGGCCTCCAGTCGTCTGGGCCAGGCCTCGACGGCGAGGGCGAGGAATTCGGCTGACTCGCGCCAGTGCTCGGCCAGATCGCCCTCGACCAGGGTCGCGACGCGATGCAGGTCCGTGATCTCCTCAAGCTGGCAGGAATCGAGGAAGCCGCCCAGGGCGTCGGCCATCTCGAGCGCCCGCAGCGGCGACAGGCCGGGCCGGAAATCCTCGACGATCATCCGCGCCATCTCGAAGCGGCGGGTCAGGGGGGCGATGGCGGGCGGCAGGTCGAGGCCCAGTTCGCCCGGGGCGAAGGGCGGCTCGTCCTCTTCCAGATCGCCGAGCGGCCGGACCTGGGGCAGCAGCAGGGCGCGGCCGCCGGCGAGCCGCGACAGGGCGCCCGTGAAGGCGCGGGCGGCGCGGCGGTTGGGCAGCAGTATGACCGCGTCGGACAGGGTCTCGGGCGGAAGTTCGCTCAGCCAGTCCAGCACCCCGGCGGCGAGATCGTCGAGGAAGGGCCTGTGCGCCTCGATGGCGTACCAGCGCGGAGAGGCGGTAGAGAAGGGATCGAACCGGCCGCTCATCCGCCCGCCAGTCTGGTCTCGGCCGCGTCGCGCGCCTGCGGGTCGCCGACATGCATCCAGTCGCCGTCCAGAACGCAGCCGAACAGCCGGCCGGCGGCGGCGGAGCGGCGCCAGAACCCGCTGAGCGAGAAGGGTCCGTCGGGCCCGGCCGCGACATAGTCGGGCCGGCAGATGTGGACGCCCATATAGGCGAACGGGGCTTCGGGCGCGTCGCCGCGGAAGGTCAGGCGACCGTCATCCCCGAGGAAGAAGTCCCCGTCTCCGTCGAAGCCGATCGAACCCTCGCGCCGCGCGAGCAGAAGCGCGGCATCCATGATTGACGGATTCCACAACCGCGCGAGTTGATTCAGCGCGTCGCCCCGATCGATCCAGACGCTGTCGATATTGGCCACGAAGACAGGGTCCGGACCGAGCAGCGGTATGGCCTTCCTCAGCCCCCCGCCGGTCTCCAGCAGGTCCGCGCGCTCGTCGGAGATGACGATCTGCGGGCCGCGACCCCGGGCGGCGAGATGGGATTCCAGCCGGTCGGCAAACCAGTGGACATTGACCACAGCGCGCTCGACGCCGACCTCGGCGAGGCGATCCAGCACATGGTCGATCAGGGCCTGCCCGGCCACCTCGACCAGCGCCTTGGGCCGGTCGTCGGTCAGGGGACGCATGCGGGTGCCGAGACCGGCGGCGAGCACCATCGCGGACCGCGGGGGGGTTTCAGGAGCGGCGCTCACTGTCGTCTCTCTTGCGGGACATGCATCTCAAACCAGTCCCGGACCCGCTGATCGGCGCGCGGAAGGTTGGTGTTCAGATGGTCCCACATGCGAGGCATGAAGGTCCGGTAGCGCGGCTTGCCGTCGCGCACGATCAGGCGGGCGAAGACGCCGAGAATCCGCGCCTCGTTGAGCACGGCGAGGTCGACATAGGTCCGCATGAAGGCGTCCCGATCGATGTCGGGACGCAGCGAGAAATAGTGCGACAGGGCCCGGGCCTCGAGAGCGGGCGGCACCTCGCGCCGCGCGTCCTGGAGCAGGGAGTGCAGGTCCCAGGACGGATGGGCCCGGACCGCGTCCTGGAAATCGATCATCCCGACCCTCGCGGCGCCGGTCCGCTCGGGCAGCCAGATCAGGTTCTCGGCGTGATAGTCCCGGTGGGCCATGACGGCGGCCTCATACTCGGCGGCGCGGACCACCGGCGCCCAGGCGTCGTCCCATTCGGCCAGGGCCTTGTCGGAGAACCGCAGCGCCGGATCGAGCTTCGGCATCCACTCCACAAACAGGTCGGCGCCGCCCTTGAGCGCGACGCCGTCATAGACCTGCAGCGGCCAGTCGCCGGCGGCGCCGCTGAGGACGGCGGGCGGCTCGGCCTCATGCAGGGCGGCGAGGGCTTCGACGGCCGCCAGATAGAGGGGCTCCTCGGGCTCGCCCGCCTCGATCACCCGGGCGAACAGGGCGTCGCCGAAATCCTCGAGAACGGCGAGGCCGGCGGCCGCGTCCACGGCGATGACGTCAGGCGCCGACAGGCCGAGCGACCGCAGGTGGGCTGCGACGGCGGCGAAGGCCTCGATACGACCGGCGGACAGGCGGGCGACGGCGTTCCAGCCGCTTGCCTTGCGATCGTCGGCGCTCCAGGCCGGGTCGCAGGGTGAGGACTCGGCGGCGGGGGACTGGTCCATCAGCATCAGGGTGCGGCCGTCGGCCGTCGTCAGTCGCTCGTAGCGGCGCGTCGAGGCGTCGCCGGGCAGGGGCACGCGCGCGGCGTCGGCGAGGCCGGCCGTCCTGAGGAAGTCGAGACGCTGTTGTTCGCGGTCAGACATGCAGTTCCTTCACCTTGCCGTCCCACGCGCCTACGCCAGAAACGGTCGCAACCCGTCCATCAGACAGCGACGGACCCGCTTCGGACAGGGTCACCATCAATATGTCGCGGCCCAGCCAAACGGCCGGGTCGTCGCCCAACCGCTCGGGCCATTCGATCAGGGCGCAGCCGTCGTCCAGCGCCTCGTCGAGGCCAATTTCGGAGGCCTCTTCCGGCCGGGTCAGGCGGTAGAGGTCGAAATGGGCGACCGGGGGGTCGCTCTCGTAGAACTGCACCAGTGTGAAGGTCGGCGACGGCACGTCCTCGTCGGGTCGCGCCGAAAGCGCAAGAAGGGCGCGGATCAGACCGCGCGCCAGGGTCGACTTGCCCATGCCCAACGGCCCGTACAGCAACACCGATTCGCCGGGCGCGAGCCAGGGAGCGATGGCCGCGCCCAGCCTGGCGGTGGCGTCGGCGTCCGGCAGGGACAGGACGGCCTCAGGCAAAGTCGGCGTCCGGCTGGCTGGGCAGGACCCGCTCGGTGAAGGCCTTCAGCGCATAGGTCGCCCGGGCCGCGTCGATGTCGAGGCGCGACGGGGGGATCGGCTGGCCGACCTTGAGGAAAAAGGGCTTCCGGCGCTTGTTCAACAGCTCGTGGAACAGGGTGATGTCGCGCAGTTCGGGCGAGATGCGGTCGAACCAGTGGAACAGGCGCGAATAGGGGCCGGAGACGTGGACGGGCACGACGGGGGCGTCGTATTTGCGCGCCAGCGAGGCGGCGGTCTGGGCCCATTCGGGATCGGTGACCGAGCCGTCCTTGCCGATGCGGGCCAGGCGGCCGGCCGGGAACATGACGACGCAGCGCTCCGCCTCGAACGCCGCCTTGGCCGCCTGCAGGGTGGCGCGGGTCTTCTCGCGGGTCCGCTTGTCGACCACCCATTCGACCGGGATGACGGCCTCGCCCAGCCGGGGCGAGACTCGCAGGGCGTCGGCGTTGGCGAAGAAGACGGCGTCGCCTCTCTGTTTGCGGATGGCGTCGAAGACCGCCACCCCGTCGGCGATGCCGGTCGGGTGGTTGGCGACAATGATGCAGCGGCCGCTCGCCGGGATGCGCTTGCCATTCATGACCGTGACCTTCAATTCCAGCAGGTCGCTCATATAGTCGAACGCGCCCTGACCCGAGAGCGGCCGCACCGCATCGGCCATGCGCACGGCGGCCCGGTAGTTGAGCAGCTTGTAGAGGAGGGGCCGCACCAGGGGCCAGGCGAACGACCGGGTCAGCCGCGGCGCGCGCTCGGCGATCAGCACGTCGCAGATATGGGGTTCAGGCCGGTCGGAGTTCAGCGCGGTCATGCCCGTCGGTTGTCGCTGTTCACGCGGGGCTCCGCAAGCGGGGTCTGGCGTCAGCGGGCGGCGGTCAGGCGCGCCGCACGCCGCACAACCTAGCTGACGTGCGGGGTGACGATGCCCAGCGGCAGGGCGGTGACGTTCTTGACCCCGCGGGTGACGATATGGCTCTCGCAGTCCGAGACGATGCCGAGGCTGAGCAGTTTCTCGCGGAGGAATTTGTCGAACGCGTGCATGTCCGAGGTGATGATCCGCAGCACATAGTCCTCGCGGCCTGTGATGGTGGCGCACTGCACCACCTCGGGCCAGGCGGCCACCGCCTTTTCGAAGGCGTCGAGGTTCTCTGTCGAGGGCAGGCTCAGCTTGACGATGGCGTAGACCTCGAAATCGAGACCCAGAAGGCTGGCGTTCAGCAGGGTGACCCGTTTGAGGATCAGGCCGGAGTCTTCCAGCCGTTTGATCCGCCGCCAGCAGGGAGAGGCCGAAAGACCGACACGTTCGGCGACCTCGGCGACGGAGAGGCCCGCGTCCTGCTGCAGGATATCGAGAATGCGGGCGTCGACGGGATCCAGATCGTCGGCCAAGGCGTTTCTCCTGAACTAGTTATTGCGCAATAAAATACCGCAGAACAGCCCAAGGCAAGGTCAAAATCGAGCGAGCCTTGCCAAACGCCCCGTGCTAAACGGCGGGCTCGAGGAAAACGCGGTCGGACCAACCGAACGGCAGGATGGAATGAACAAGCCCAACAGACAGCCGCTGTCCCTGCGCGTGCCCGAGCCTTCGGGCCGGCCGGGCGATCCCACGGATTTCAGCCACCTGAAACTGGATCCCGCCGGCGCCGTCGACCGCCCCGAGGTCTCGACGACGCCGTTCGAAATGCGCGACCACGCCTTCCGGCTGATCCGGGTGCTGGACGATGACGGCCAGGCCGTCGGTCCGTGGAATCCGAAGCTGGATGCCGACACGATGCGGCGCGGCCTCAAGGCCATGATCCTGACCCGCGCCTTCGACGACCGGATGCACCGCGCACACCGCCAAGGCAAGGTCAAAATCGAGCGAGCCTTCCCACACGCCCCGTGCTAAATGCGCGGACAGAGGAAATGCGGTCGGATCAACCGGACGGGACGGAATGAAGAAGCCAAACAGACAGGCCTTGTCGCTGCGCGTGCCCGAGCCTTCGGGCCGGCCC
>JBBRFV010000182.1:0-5326 GCA_038241335.1 Caulobacterales bacterium
CATCTTCGACCTGGTGGCCAAGTTTGCGGGCTATGGCTTCAACAAGTCGCACGCCGCCGCCTATGCCCTGATCAGTTTCCAGACGGGCTGGCTGAAGGCGACCCATCCGGTCGAATTCATGGCCGCATCCATGAGTCTCGATCTCAGCAACACCGACAAACTGGCTGTCTTCTATCAGGATTGCCGCCGTTTCGATGTGGCGATCAAGGCCCCGGACGTAAACCGGTCCTCGGCCGATTTCGATGTCGCCTGGGACGAAGGTCAAGGCGCTGTCCTCTACGCCTTGGGCGCCATCCGCAACGTCGGGCTGGAGGCGATGAAGCATCTGGTCGAGGTTCGCGAGACCGGCGGCCGCTTCACCGACGTCTTCGACTTCCTCGAGCGGGTCGACCCGAAATACGTCAACAAGCGCGCGCTCGAGAACCTGGCCCGGGCCGGGGCCTTCGACAGCTTCCATTCCAACCGTCGCCAGCTGGTCGAGCAGGCCGACGTGCTGATGGCCTATTGCCAGAGCGTGGCGGCCGAACGGGCCTCGTCCCAGGTCAGCCTGTTCGGCGGCGACCAGGTCGCGGCCGGGCGCCCCCGGCTCAAGCCGGTCGAGCCCTGGGTCGGGCCCGAGAAGCTGGACCAGGAGTTGGCGGCCGTCGGCTTCTACCTGTCCGGCCACCCGCTGGAGGACATGGCCCCGGCGCTGAAGCGCAAGCGGGTGACCTTCGTCGCCGAGGCCACAGCCCTGGCCGAGAGCGGCCACGAGGCCTTCCTGATGGCCGGGGTGGTGCGGCGTCGCCAGGAACGGGCCAGCGCCCGCACCGGCGAGAAATTCGCCTTCGTCACCTTCTCGGACCCGACCGGCGAGTTCGAATGCCTGTTCCCGCCCGAACAGCTGCGCAAATGCCGCGAGGTGCTTGAGCCCGGCGCCTCGGTGATGCTGCGGGTGCGGGCCAAGTCGGCCGACGGCGAGGTGCGTTTCTTCGGCGACGACGCCAGCCGGCTGGACCTGCTGCTGGACGACGGCGCCATGGGGCTACGCATCCATGTGTCGTCGCGCGGCGCGGACCCGGCGGCGCTGAAGGCCCGGCTGGACCGGGCGAAAGCCGACGCCGGCAAGGGCGGCGAGGTGTCGTTGATCGCCTCCCTCGACGGCCGCCGCGAGGTCGAGATGAAACTGCCCGGACGCTACCGCCTCGACGGCGCCCTGCGCGGCGCTCTGAAATCCGCGCCGGGCGTTGTGTTGCTGGAGGACGCATGACGCGCCCCGCGATGAAGGAGACCCCGATGACCACCCATGCCGGTTCCTGCCGCTGCGGCGCCGTCGGCTATGAAGTCGACACCGACCTCGAGGGCCTGGTCGAATGCAACTGCTCGCACTGCTACCGCAAGGGGCTGGTGCTGGGCTTCGTCTCCCCCGACGCCTTCCGCCTGACGGCCGAAGGGCCGCAGACCGAATACCTGTTCAACACCCACAAGATCCGCCACCTGTTCTGCGATGTCTGTGGGGTCCAGTCGTTCGCGCACGGCGAAAAACCCAACGGTGACAAGATGATAGCGGTCAATATTCGGACGCTGACTGACATCGAGCCGTTCAGTTGGACGGCCCAGCGGGTGGACGGGCGCAGCTTCTAGGCTCGCGTCACGGCGCCCCGTTCAGCAGCCGGCCATAGCTGTCGACGAGGCTCGAATAGACCGGCACGAACTGGACCGAGGCCGGCGCGCTTCCGAGCGCCACCGGGGCCTTGATCTCGAAATGCATGTGGATGGTGGTCGCCGAGCCGCCGAAGTCGGAAGACACCTGACCCAGATGCTGGCCGCGCGCCACATGGCGTGAGGCGCTGGTCGGGAAGATCGCATGGACCCCGGCCATGTCCATGTGCAGGAAGCGATAGATGCGGCCCGAGGTCCCGAGCAGGGTGACGGTGTAGCTGCCGATCGAGGTGACCTCCCCGGCCTCCGGGGCGACGATCCGGTGGACCTTCTTCACACAGGTGGCGGGGCGGATATCGTGGCCCTGGTGTCCATGGCCGCTGGGGCACATGCCGTTGGTCCACGAGCGGGTCTCGCAGAAATTGTCGTGCCATGGATAGGCGTAGTTGCGGGCGTCGCACTGGCCGCCGGGGCCGGGCGCGGCGAAGCCGCCGTAACCGTAGACCTGGGAGTTGGCGTAGGCCGGGCCCGCCTCCATCGGGAAACGCATCCCAGGCGCCCACAGGGTGATGTCGGTCGCGCCCCCGCCCGAGCCTAGCACGAGGGCGCCGCCGGGGTCGTGCGGCCAACTGACGGGCGCGGGGGCGGGGTCGGGCGTGGGTTCGGTCGCGGGCGGGGTCTCCTCACCCGGTGCGGGGGGGCGTGTCTGCGTCGGGCGCAGGCGTTCCGGGATCACCGGGCGGAACGCCGGGGCCGACCTCTCCGCCCTTCTCGGGCGCGGCGCCGGTCTCGGTGCAGCCGGAGGGGGAGCAGGCGGTCAGCAGCAGCAGGGCCGCAAGGGCGACATACCGCATCAGGCCCCGCCCCCGATCAACTGCAGCGAAAGGGCGAACGCGGCCGCCTCGGCCGGCCCGCAACCTTCGGCGCCCTGACTCTCGCAGATGAAGCTGACGTTGTAGGCGGCCCCGAAGCGGGCGAAGGTGACGTCCGTGCCGTATTCGGTCTGCTCGGCGCGCAGGTTGCTGACCCCCGGCGTCGGGTTCTGACGCATCGCGGCGGCGACGCGGGGCGCGAGGGCCACAGCCGGTCGGGCGCGGGTCAGGGCGAGGTTGGCGGGGGCGGCGGCGGTGGATGGCCTTGGCTGGGGCGCCGAACGGAAGGCCTTGGTCGCGCCGTAGATCTCGATGACCTGATCGCCGCGCTGAACCGTCAGCATGTAGAACCGGTCCCCGGTATACAGGCGTGCGGTGCGCAGCAGGGCCGGATCGGCCGGCGCCAGCACCGGCACGGTCGAGGCCGCGGCCCGGCTCAGCACATCGGCCGTGGCCCGATCCTGACGCAGCACCCCCTGAAGCCGGGCGGCGAGCGGGTTCTGGCGGGCGGCGCCGAGGGCGGCGACATCGGCGCGAGACCGGACCAGATCGACCTCGGTCGGGAGGGGAGCCGTCGATGGCGGCGCGTTCTGGGTTCGGGCCGAGGGACCCAGGCTGAGCATCAGGACCGCGCCCACGGCGATACCCATCATGGCTGTCCGTTTCATCGCACCCCTCCCGCGACCCGGGCTATCCATAACATGGATATCCCAAGCGGGCGAGCGGCGGAGCTAGTCAGGGGCGGGGACGAAGCGTTCGCGCGGCGTCCCGTCGACCGCATAGAGCCGCTCGGACGGGAGCTTGAGGACGAGACCGGAGTTCGGCAGGCGCTCGTCGTAGACCGCGCCCAGCAGACCAGCCATCGGGTCGCCGACGACATGGCCCCCGATCGCGTCCAGGCCGATGGCCAGGCCTTCGCCCATGCTGCCGGTCCAGCGCCCGACGCGGACAGTGACCGGGCCGTCGTGGTGCTTGCCGGGGCGAGGCAGGACCTGTTCGACCCACTGGCGCGGCACGCCGGTCTCGCGCTCCTCGGCGGGCAGGTTGTGGACCTGATAGGCGCTGGGCCGATCGACGAACCAGCCCATGACGGCGCGGGCCACGGAGGTGTTGCCGCCGCTGGCCGTGTCGGTCAGGTCGATGGTGACGGGCTGGCCGGGCTTCGCGCTCGCCAGGGCGGCGTCGAAGGCGGCGATGGTCCCGTCGTCGCCGAGGGAGTCGTTGAAGCGGATGACGAGCCTCCCGCCACTTTCCGACACGGTCAGCGGCGGCCGGTCGGCGTGTACGGCGTAGAGGTTGTCCAGGGTGATCTCCCGCGTCTCGCCGCGGCTCAGCACGGTTAGATGACGCGGCCGGTCGCGCCGTCCGGCGGCCAGGACGCGCGCGGCGTAGGCGGCGCGGTCGTTCGACGGGTCGAGCCCGAGGTCGCTCCAGAACCGGCGGACCGCCTCGTTCACGGGCACGCCCTCGATGGCGATCAGGGCGTCGTAGCGCCGGATTCCGGCCTTTTCTGCGGGCGACCCCTCGCGCACCGCGGTTATGCTCCAGCCCGCGTCGCCCGGCTCGATCCACAGGTCGGAATAGCTGGGCGTGATGGCCCAGTCGTCGCGAAACGAACTGCCGGTGATGGCGTGCGGGTCGGCGAGGGCGGTCAGGGCGCGCTCGGCGTAGTGCAGCAGGCTGTCGTGGTCGTGCACCGCGGCGGCCTCGGCCCGCAGCGCAGCGGTCATCGGCATGACCCCGCCGGGGAAGCGGTCGAGGTAGGCGTATTGGGCGTTGATCAGGGCCTCGACGCCGAGCGCATCCTCGCGATAGCCGTCAGCGTCGGGTGCGGCTGGCGCCTGGGCGTGCACGGCGCCGGCGACAAGCAGCAGGAGCAGGGTCAGGACGGCGCGCATGGGATCTCCCTGGAGGTTGAGGTGCGAACCTCGGCCGGAGCGGGCGGAAGGGCAAGTTAACAGGACGTCAGGGCCGTGCTGCCTGTATGTCTGGCAAGGAGAGCATGGCGGCGCATCCTTGTGAGGGCTCCCGCTTCACAGTGCATGCAGCTCTGATCACACGTGTCGCCGCGTCTTCAGCCTCGATCTGAAGGCCTTGTGTGAGGGTGTCTATCTCCGCCAAGGCCGCCTGCCAGTTCGGCGAGTTGATGTCCCCGTCTGCTCCCAATTCAGCCAGAGGCACTCGCCGGACGACCACCTCGGCCGCTTGCGCGCTGAAACGCTCGACCAACGCGTTGGTCTCGCGGATATGCGCCGCCCGGCCGGCGGCCAGTTCTTCGGGATCCACTAAGTCAGCGGGGAACTGATCCCAACTGCGTTCAATCGGCGCCCGCATAGCTTGCTCAAAGGCAGGGGCAAAGGTCGCTTGGACCACCTGCCGTCTTAAAGCCAGATCGTCGGCTGACTGGGCGCCGGCCGACCCCGCGACGATCCAGACGGAAAGCGCCGCCCACGCACTGACGTTGACCTGCATGCCTTACTCCCATCGCATAGCCCATGCGTCGCCCGTTATGCCGTCGATGTGCAAGCGTCTTGCCTTTTGCGTCCATCCCGCCTACATGCCCGCCCACTTCACACGCAGGCGTGGCGCGGTCAGGGAGAAATCCTGGTCGCTCCGTTCCGAGGACTTCGGTCTTTACAGCGCCTGCGGCGGATCAATCGGATAAAGGACTACCCTCATGGCTCTGCCAGAATTCTCCATGCGTTCGCTGCTCGAAGCCGGCGCGCACTTCGGCCACCAGACGCACCGGTGGAACCCGAAGATGGAGCGCTACATCTTCGGATCGCGCTCGAACATCCACATCATCGACCTGT
>JBBRFV010000183.1:0-5310 GCA_038241335.1 Caulobacterales bacterium
GCTTCAAAAAAAAAAAAAAAAAAACCGCCGCGGCCCTCGCCCGCGCCACGCCCGCCCTCGCCCAGGAGTTGACCGCCTTCACCGGCGGCCGGGTCCTGACCGGAACCTCGGTGATCGAGAACGGCACGGTGGTGATCCAGAACGGCCGGGTCGTCTCGGTCGGGACCGGCGCCGCCCCCGCCGGCGCGCGCATCATCGACGCCCGCGGCAAGGTGGTCGCGCCCGGCTTCGTCGCCGTCGATTCCGGCCTCGGCGCCTCCGAGGTGTCGTCGGTCGGCGGCTCCGACGACCTGTCCAACGGCTCGAATTCGATCAGCGCCTCGTTCGACGTCTCCTACGGGCTCGATCCCTGGTCGATCACCCTGCCGGTGGCCCGTCTCGGCGGCGTGACCCGGGCCATCGTCACCCCCAGCCATCCGGGCGGCGGCGGCGGCAATCACCAGGACGACAGCGAAACCGACTTCGCCGGCGTGGGCGATGGCGGCTTCCAGTCGCCGGGCCTGTTCGCCGGCCAGGCCGCCATCATCCACCTGGGCCAGGGGACGGACATCCTGGTCAAGGCGCGCGTCGCCATGGTCGCGCCGTTCGGCGAGGCCGGAGCCGGCGTCGCCGGCGGCGCGCGCGGGGCCGAGTTCACCCAGTTCAAGGAGACCCTGGCCGAAGTGCGGCTCTACGCCCGCAACAAGGCGGCCTATGACCGCGCCGGCCTGCGCGATCTCAGCCTGTCGCGGGCCGATCTGGAGGCCCTGATCCCGGTCGCCAACGGGACCCTGCCGCTGATCGTGACCGTGCACCGCGCGGCCGACATCCAGCAGGTCCTGCGCCTCGCCCGCGAGGAGGGGGTCCGGCTGATCCTGGACGACGCCGAGGAAGGCTGGCTGGTCGCGGACCAGATCGCCGCCGCCCATGTGCCGGTGCTGCTCAATCCGATTTCGAACCTGCCGTCCAACCTCGAACGGCGGGCGGCGCGGATGGAGAACGCCGCGGTCCTGAACGCCGCCGGGGTGGTCATCGCCATCAAGGGCAACGAAGGCTCGATCCACCGGGCCCGCGAGACCCGCTACAACGCAGGCAATGCGGTCTCGCACGGCCTGCCCTATGCGGCGGCGATCGCGGCGATCACGGTCAATCCGGCGCGGATCTTCGGCGAGGCCGGCCAGTTCGGAGAGCTGAAGGCCGGGGCCGCCGCCGACGTGGTGGTCTGGTCCGGCGATCCACTGGAGCCGCTCAGCCAGGCCGAGGCTGTCTATGTGGCCGGGCAGGAGCAGCCGATGACCAGCCGCCAGAACATGCTGCGCGACCGCTACCGCAACGGCGGCCAGGGGGCGATGCCGCCGGCCTACAGCCACTGATCTCGAGGCTCGCCGTCGGGTCTATCGCCGGTGGTCCGTCGGGATTAGGTTAACGACGGGGCTTTGCGGAGGGTGACGTGATGAAGCTGTTGCGCTGGGTTCTTGTGCTCTTGGTCGTGGCATACGCCGGCTGGCTGGCCTGGCCGTTCATTTCGCCCTTCCTCGACGGCGGCGGATCACCGGGCGCGGCGTCGATGCGCGCCGGAGCCGAGGCCTCGTCCAGCGGCGACCTGTTCGGCGTCATCCCCGTGGCGGCCCTGTGGATCGGCGCAGTGATCCTCTATCTGCTGGCCGCCCTGTTGCTCGGTTCGGGCAATCCGAAAGCCGCCGTGGCCTATTTTCTCGGCTTTGTCGCCGACGCGGCGTTCAAGCTGGCGCTGGACCGGCAGGGCGGCGGCGGGGAGGCCGCGTCGCGCTCGGCCGGACCCACGACCATGGCCGCGCCGGCGCAGGACCTGGGAATCGACCCCGTGTGGGCCATCCTCGGCGTCCTGCTGCTGCTGGGCCTACTGATCATCGCCGTATCGCGGCGGCGCACGAAGCGGCGGACGGCGGGCTATCTGTCCGCCTGACAGGATCGCTCGCCGCAGATGACGGCGGGCCGTCGAGCGGGCACAGTGGATCGTTCCGGCTGGCTGCGGTTGTGGGATTGAGGATCGAATGCCCAGAAAATTCCTCGTCGTGGTCGACGACAGTCCCGAGTTCGAGGCGGCGCTGCGTTACGCCGCCCGGCGGGCGCGCTCGACCGGCGGCCGGGTCGCCCTGCTGCGCGTCATCCCGCCCGCCGCCTCCGACGCCCTTGGGGCGGGGGTGCGCGTGGAGATCGAGCGCCAGACCCGCGCCGTGGCCGAGGCGCTGCTGAACCGCTGGGGCGAACAGGCCGCCGAACGGTCGGGCGCGGCCCCCATCTTCCTGATCGAGCAGGGCGAGCCCCAGAGCGCCATCCGCAAGGTCGTCGGCGAGGATCCGGAGATCAAGATACTGGTCCTGGCGGCGGGCGAGGGCGGGCGCGGGCCGGGTCCGCTGGTCTCGGCCATGGTCAAACAGGGCGCCGCCTTCACCGGCCGCAAGCTGCCAGTCACCATCGTGCCGGGCGAGCTGACGGAAAAGGACATCGAGGATCTGGCGTGATGCCCGAGCCGCGGCCGCTCGCGGCTTGGGCGTGACGCGCTACTTGAGCGCAGGAGCCGTGCGGCTCTTGAACCCCGCCCTTCGGCGGCGCATCTGAGCGCCATGTTCATCCAGACCGAACCGACGCCGAACCCGAATGTGCTGAAATTCCTTCCCGGGCGCGAGGTCTCGGCCGAGCCGCGCGAATTCCTGACGGCCGACGAGGCGGCGGCTTCGCCGCTGGCCGAGGCCCTGTTCGGACTCGAGGGCGTGAGCGGCGTCTTCTTCGGCTCGGACTACGTCTCGGTGACGCGCGAACCGCAGGGGTTGGAGTGGGCTCAGCTGAAGGCGCCGATCCTGGCCGCCGTCATGGATCATTTCGTCTCGGGCGTCTCCCTGCTGCGCGGCGGCGCCATCGACGGCGGCGCGCCCGAGGGCGAGGACAGCGAGATCGTGGCCGAGATCAAACAGCTGCTCGACAGCCGCGTCCGCCCGGCTGTGGCCCAGGACGGCGGCGACATCCTGTTCGACGCCTTCGACGAGACGACCGGCGTCCTGACCCTGCGCATGCGCGGCGCCTGCGCCGGCTGCCCGTCCTCCTCGGCGACGCTGAAGGCCGGGGTCGAGCAGATGATGAAACACTATGTGCCCGAGGTCACCAGCGTCGAGCAGGTGATCTAGGACCGCCATCGCTCGCCGCGCGGCGGCTCGTTGCTTGAGCGCTGAAACGATTTCGTCCTCGCCTCATGGGCGGGACGGCGCCATCATCGCTCCATGCCCCGGTTCGAAAGCGATCAAGACGCCCGGCGCCTCGGCGAGGCGCTCGCCGCCCTGCGACGGGATCGCGGCCTGAGCCAGGCCGACGCCGGTCGCCGCGCCGGCATGACCAGCCAGGGCTGGGGCCTGTACGAGGCGGGCAAGCGTCCCGGCCTGTTCCGCCCCGACGTCCAGCGCCGCCTGACCATCGCACTCGACGCCACCGCCGAGGACCTGATTCTGCATCTCGGGGCGCCCGATCCGGACGCGGTCGCGACACCCGCCCGGGCCGTCGAAAGCCGCGGCCGCGCCTTCGCCCCCCCGTCCGCCGGCGCGCGCCCGCACCGGCTGCAACTGTCCAACGACGACCTTGCGCCCTGGGCCGTTTCGGGCGTGACGCTGGAGTATGAGCCGGGCCGCTGGCCGCGACGCGACCAGGGCTGCGTGATCGAGATGGCGGACGGCGAAACGCGCGTGCGGCTCTATGAGGGCGCGGAGGGCGACAACCTGATGGTGCGCGGCGGCCCCGGCGGGATCGCAGTCGCGGAGCGGATCGCCCGGGCCGACACCCGGTCGGTGTCGGCGGTGACGGCTCGGCTGGAGCGTTAGATGAAACGAAAAGGTTGTATTTCATTCGGCGTTGTGAAACTGTTCCGTCCGGAACAGGAGCGCCATGACCATGCCGAGGCCCGTGGGGAAGGACGACGTGGACGCCTATGTCGGAGCCCGGATCGGGCTGCGGCGGTCGGCGCTGGGCCTGTCGCAGACCGCCCTGGCGCAGCGCATGGGGGTCAGCTTCCAGCAGATCCAGAAATACGAGACCGGCCAGAACCGCATTTCGGCCTCGCGCCTGCATCGGGCCGCCACCGTGCTGGGGGCCTCGGTCGCGGCCTTCTTTCCGCCGGTCGAGACGGCTCGGGACGGATCGGACAGCGGCTGGGACCAGCTGCGCTTCATCACCGCTTCGGTCGACGGCCGCACGGTGGCGGCGTCGTTTCCGCTGATCGAGGACCGCGAGGTCCGCAAGGCTGTCGCCCGGGTCGTGCGGGCCCTGGCAGGGGAGGAGTGACGCCGCTCCGTCCCGGGAGGCGAGCATGAGGGTCCTGATCGTCGATACGGCGCTGGGCCTGTGCACGGCCGGGGTGTTCGAGGTCGCGCCCGACGGGGCGACGACGCTCCTCGGCCTGCGCTCCGAAGCCATGGTCAAGGGCCATCAGGAGCGGTTGGCCGGCTTCACGCGCGACGCCGTGGCGATGACCGAGGGCGGCTTTGCGGCGCTGAACCGGATCGGGGTGACCACGGGGCCGGGATCGTTCACCGGCCTGCGCGTCGGCCTGGCCTTCGCCCAGGGGCTGGGCGCGGCGCTGGACCGGCCGGTGGTCGGGGTTTCGACGCTGGACGCCCTGGCGGCGTCGGTCGGGGACGCCCCCGCCGTGGCCGCCCTGATCGACGCCCGGCGGGGACAGGTCTACGCCCGTCTGTGGCGCGACGACGCGCCCACGGGTCCGGCCGAGGCCTGGCCGCTGGACGAGGCGGCGCGAAGGGTCGCGCAACTGGGGCCCGGTCCGGTCCTGGTCGGCTCCGGCGCGGTCCTGCTGACCGGCGTGGCGGCCGGGGCGGCGATCCACGACCTTGCCGGACCGGCGCCCGAGGCCCTCGCCCGGCTGGTCGCCGCCGCCGATCCTGTCCTCGCCCCGCTCCGGCCCCTGTATCTGCGCGCGCCGGATGCGACGCCGCCGACCCGGCTGCCCGGACAACGCCGCGCGCCGGTCGCGGGCGCGTGAGCCCGGAAGGGGCAGCGACGGCCGCCCGGCTGGAGACGATCCACGCCATGGCGTTCGACGCGCCGTGGACGGCGGCGGCCTTTGCGGCCCTGATGGACCAGGCGGGGGTCCATGTCATCGAGGCGGCCGACGGCTTCATCCTGATGCGGACGGTGCTGGACGAGGCCGAGATCCTGACCCTGGCCGTGGTCCCAGCCGCGCGGAACAGGGGACTGGGTGCGCGGCTGGTCGGAGAGGGGCTGGACGTGGTCGCCCGCGACGGCGCCGCGCGGGTTTTTCTGGAGGTGGCGGAGGACAACGCCGCCGCC
>JBBRFV010000184.1:0-5300 GCA_038241335.1 Caulobacterales bacterium
GACGGATGGGTCGAGGTCGAGGTTCCGATCGAGTCGATCGAGCATGCCGCCGTCGACTTCCTGCGCCTGGGCGCGGAGGCCGAGGTTCTGGCGCCCGTGGGGCTCAGGACAGCGCTTCGCGAAGCGGCCAAACGGATGGCCGGTCTCTATCGGGCCTAGCGGTCGCGCTTGGCCTCGAGCCGGGTGACGATCTGCTGGGCCTGGTCGCGGCGCGTGGTCAGAGTCTGGATTTCGGCGCGCTGGGCGTCGGTCGGGCTTTCCATCGCCTGCAGTTGGGCGATCTGGGCCTCAAGGGCGCTGACCTGGTCCTGGCTCGCGTACAGTCGGTCTTCCTCGGACCGGCTCAGGGCGGGGCGGGGCTCATGACGTTGGACGTGACGGCCGCCGCTGTTCCGGCCGGCCAGCACCTGGGCGTCTGCCGTGGCCGGAAGGCTCAGGACCGGGGCAGCCAGCGCGAGCGCCAGTGCGGCTATCAGGGTACGGTTCATGGGAGGCTCCGGAGAAGAACAGCGCCTATGTAGATTGCAGTTCTGTCATCTGAACAGCCGCTTTCAGCCACAATTGCGTCATCCGCGGCCTTTTGGCCACGTATCCGCGTCATGCCAGATCGGCGACCCGTCGCCCGGAAGGCCCAACCGAGCCCACAGGGCGGACACACGCTCGACCACCGCCGCATCCATGCGAATCTCCTGGCCCCACTCCCGCTTCGTCTCGGGCGGCCATTTGTCGGTGGCGTCGAGGCCGATCTTGGACCCCAGACCGCTCTCGGGGCTGGCGAAGTCGAGGTAGTCGATCGGGGTGTTCTCGATCAGGGTGATGTCGCGGGCCGGATCCATCTTCGTGGCCATGGCCCACATGACCTGTTTCCAGTCGCGGGCGTCGATGTCGTCGTCCACGACGATGACCCATTTTGTGTACATGAACTGTCGCAGATAGCTCCAGACGCCCATCATCACGCGCTTGGCGTGGCCGGGGTAGGCCTTCTTCATCGACACCACGGCGATGCGGTAGCTGCAGCCTTCTGGCGGCAGCCAGAAGTCGGTGATCTCGGGGAACTGGGCGCGCAGCAGGGGGATGAAGACCTCGTTCAGCGCCTCGCCCAGCACCGAGGGCTCGTCCGGCGGACGGCCGGTGAAGGTGGTCAGATAGATCGGGTCCCTGCGCATGGTGATGGCGGTGACGTGGAAGACCGGGAAGGTCTCGACCGAGTTGTAATAGCCAGTGTGGTCGCCGTAGGGCCCCTCGGCCGCGTGCTCGTCGAACAGGACGTGGCCCTCCAGCACGATCTCGGCATTGGCCGGGACCATCAGGGGCACGGTCTTGCAGGCGACCAGCTCCGCCTTCTGCCCGCGCAGCAGGCCGGCGAACTGGTATTCCGAAAGGGTGTCCGGCACGGGCGTGACGGCGGCCAGAATGGTGCCCGGATCGGCCCCGAGCACGACGGCGCAGGGCAGGGGGCCCTTTTTTCCGGCCTTCTTGTGCCGGGCGTAGTGCTGGGCCCCGCCGCGGTGGGCCAGCCAGCGCATGATGGCCTTGTCCTTGCCGAGCACCTGCATGCGGTAGATGCCGAGGTTGAAGTCGTCCTCACGGTCTTCGGACGGGCCCTTGGTGACGACCAGTCCCCAGGTGATCAGGGGCGCGGGCTCGCCGGGCCAGCAGCCCTGGACTGGGAGCGAGGTCAGGTCGATCTGGTCGCCCTTGAACACGACCTCTTGCACCGGGGCGGACTTCACCACCTTCGGACGCATGGACATCACGGTCTTGGCGAGCGGCAGCATCTCCATGGCGTCGCTGAGGCCGCGCGGCGGCGTCGGATTGCGCAGGAAGGCGAGAAGTTCGCCGACTTCCCTGAGTTCGGCGGCGGTAGTGCGGGTCTTCCTGTCCATGGTCACGCCCATGGCCACGCGCTTCACCGTGCCGAACAGATTGGCCAGGCAAGGAATGGGGCTGATCGAACCGTCGGGCATGACGGGCTTTTCGAACAGCACCGCCGGGCCGCCGTTGCGCAGCAGCCGCGTCTGGATCTCGGTCATCTCGAGATGGGTCGAGACGGGTTCGGTCACCCGGACCAGTTCGCCCTCGGCCTCCAGCATGGCCATGAAGTCGCGCAGGGATTTATAGGCCAATGAACCGCTCCGGGTGGAGCTCATGGATTAGGCGGGCGCGGCGGCCCTGTCACGCGGTCCCGGGGTGCGGTTCATCGCCGCCGACCTGTCAGGCCCATTCGGCGTCCCATTGGAAATCCTTGTCGATCCAGTCGCCCAGCCGGCCGTCGGGGCGGGCCAGGGCGTGGATGCGGTCCATCTCTTCGCCGGAAAGCTGGAAGTCGAAGATGTCGAAATTCTCCGCCGCCCGGCTTTCCTTCGTCGTTCGCGGAATGGCGATGACGTCTTGCTGGATCAACCAGCGCAGGGCGACCTGGCCTGCCGTCTTGCCGTGGGCTCTGGCGATCTCGCCGAGGGTAGGATCATCGGCGACCGCACCTTGGGCCAGCGGCGACCAGGCGGTGATCGAGGAGGCCATATCCCTGGCCGCGCGGCGCAGCTGGGTCAGTTTCATATAGGGGTGATACTCGACCTGATTGGTCATCAGTTTCGCCTTCGACAGGGCCTGGGCCGCCCGGAACTCGGCCGAGGGGAAGTTGGACACGCCGATCGATCTGGTCAGGCCGCGGTCCCTGGCTGCGTTGAGGGCGCCGATCGTCTCGGCCAGCGCCGGCCTCTTCTTCGGCCAGTGAAGCAGCAGGAGGTCGGGGGTGAAACCGAGGCTGGCCGCCGACTCCGCCGCCTGCTTCAGGAGGGCGTCGTGCTCGAAATGAGCCGTCCAGATCTTGGTGGTCAGCCAGATGTCGGCCCGGTCGACGCCCGAATCCCGGATGCCGTCGCCGACGGCCGCTTCGTTCCTGTAAATCCACGCCGTGTCGATATGGCGATAGCCGATGCGCAGGGCCGCGGCGACCATGCGCCGCGCGTCGGCGGGCTCGAGCTGCCAAGTGCCGAAGCCCAGCAGGGGAATGTTCAGGCCGTCGACGGCGATCGTGGGCTGGGCTTGCGACATGGAGGGCTCCGTAGGTCGGGGGGAGCCGCTCATTTAGGCGCTGTCTAGCGCCTGCGGTAGGTGAAGTCGTATCCGGGCGTCCAGGTGGCGCCGTTGTCGGCGGACGATTCGCCGTGCTGGCGCACCGATCCGTCGGGCTGGGCCGAGACCGTCATCCGCTGCAACCCGCCGCCGGCGCCGGGAGCCTTGAGCACCATAGCCCCGTCCTCGACGCCGCCCTCAAAGGCCGTCACCGAGCCGCCGCTATCGACGTAGAACTGACGCCAGACGCTGCCGTGGCCGCCGTCGAAGGTGCTGAAGCTGGCCCCGTGGTAGTCGGTGACCACGCCGCCTCGACCCACGGTCTGGTGGTAGTTCTCCTCGATGGCGCAGCCGCCGCCGGCCGGCGAGATGACGCTGTGGGCGATGACCGTCTGCGAGCCGGTGGGCGCGACGTCCCAGTCCCCGATCCAGAAGTTGAAGGCGCTGTGGTTCGCGTCGGTGCAGTCCACGGGCGGCGGCGGGGCCGGCGTCTGGGAAAGCACGGCGGCGAACAGGGCGATATGGATCATGGCGTCCTCCCGCGGCGAGAGGGAGCCGGGCGCGCGTCCCTGTCAAATGAACGATCGGACAGGGACGCTGGGCGAGCGGCCTATTCGATGTCTTCGTTCAGCAGCCCGATCTGGTGGAAACCGTCGCCCTGCAGCCGGTTCATGACCGTTATGAAGCGGTCGTAGGGTACGTCGGCCTCGGCGCGGATGAAGATGCGTCGGTCGGTGCAGTGATCGCCGCCGATCCGGGCGCAGACATCGGCGGACAGGCGCTCAAGCGTGGTCTCCTGAGCGCCGATGTATAGGCCGCCGGCGCGCTGCACGCTGACGTAGACCAGTTCCGGCGAAACCGGCTCCGTCAGGACGGCGGGCGGCAGATCGAGTTTGAGCGATACGGTGGCCAGCGGCGCAGACACCATGAAGATGATCAGCAGCACCAGCATGACGTCGACGAACGGCGTGACGTTGATGTCCGCGTTCTGGGAAATGGTCGCGCCGCCCTGTCCGGCGCCGGAAAGCCTTGCACCCATGCGTCTGTCCTCCCTGAAGACGTCGCTCAGCGCGAACGCCGATGCCCAGTCCCCGCGCGAGTCGCGGCGTTTCTGCGGCCGGAGCGAGGAGGAAGCGGGGCAAGAAAAAAGGCCGCCCCGGCGAGGGCGGCCTTGATCCGTTTCGAACCGGCGAGTGGCCTATTCGATGTCTTCGTTCAGCAGGCCGACCTTGAGGAAGCCGTTGGCCTGCAGGGTGTTCATGACCGTCATGAAGGTGTTGTAGGGCACCTCGGCCTGGGCGCGTACGAAGACGCGCTTGTCCTGGCAGGCCGGCGAGCCGCCGCCCAGGGCGCCGCAGACGTCCGCGGCCAGGGTCGGAACGCTGGTCGGTGCCGGAGTGCCGCCCGACGAGATGAAGATTTCGTTTTCGCTCTGAATCGAGATGTAGACCGGCTCTTCCTGCTTGCCCGGGGGGGGCGGAGTCGCCGGCGGCAGGTCCAGTTTGATGGACACGGTGGCGAGCGGCGCCGAGACCATGAAGATGATCAGCAGAACCAGCATGATGTCCACGAACGGCGTAACGTTGATATCCGCGTTCTGGGAGATGGTCTTGCCACCTTGTCCCCCGGGACCTGAGAGCTTGGAGCCCATGCGTCAGTCTCTCCATCGGGCCGGCCGCAACGGCGGCGGGCGCAAACTGTGACGTTCGGATCGTCTCTTGGCGTCCCGGAACCGCCTTGTAAAGCGGCTTCGACCCGGTTGGGGTTCCAGAGCATCGCGATTGCCCGGAAATCGCCTGTGGGGCGAACCGATCAGCCTTTGGCGAGCTTCAGGAAGCGATCCTTCAGCGCGGCGTCGGACTTGAAGACCCCAGTGAAGCGGGTGGTCATGGTCGAAACGTGGCGGTGGTGCACGCCGCGGGTGGTCATGCACTGGTGTTCGGCGTCGATCAGGATGGCGACGCCGGCCGGCTGAAGGTGCGATTCGACGGCGTCGGCGATCTGGTTGGTCAGCACTTCCTGGGTCTGCAGGCGGCGCGAGAAAATCTCGACCACCCGGGCCAGCTTGGAGATGCCGACGACCTTTTCGTTCGGGATGTAGGCGAGATAGGCCTTGCCGATGAAGGGAGCCATGTGGTGCTCGCAGTGGCTCTCGACCTCGATGTCGCGCAGCAGAACCATGTCGTCATAGCCCTGCACGTCCTCGAAGGTGCGGCTCAGCT
>JBBRFV010000185.1:0-5287 GCA_038241335.1 Caulobacterales bacterium
CTGGCCATCGGCTTGGTGATCGACGGACAGTTCTCGATAGGCATGATCTACGCCTTCATCGCCTACAAGACCGCCTTCCAGTCCAGCGCGACCGCGCTCGCCAACCAGGCCGTCGCCTTCCGTATGCTCGATCTACACCTCGAGCGCTTGGGAGACATCGCGCTCGCCGACGACGATCCCGCGTTCGCCGAACCGCTTGCTGCCGAAACGGCGATGTCCGGCCGCATAGAACTCCGCAACGTCGCCTTCCGCTATGGCCCCTCCGAGCCACTCGTTCTGCAGGGCGTCGATCTCGTCGTTGAGGCCGGAGAGCATGTCGCGATCACGGGCCCGTCAGGCGGCGGCAAGTCGACCCTCGTCAAGGTGCTGCTCGCGCTCGTAGAACCAGAGGCGGGCGAGGTTCTCGTCGACGGTCAGCCGCTCAGCCGCTTCGGTTACCGGAACTACCGGGGCCAGGTCGCGGTCGTGCTTCAGAACGACTCCCTGTTCAGCGGTTCGATCGCCAGCAACATCGCCCTGTTTGACGACGACCCCGTGCAGCCGCGTATCGTCGAGGCGGCGCAGGCGGCGGCGATCCATGAGGACATCCTCGCCATGCCGATGCAGTACGAGACCCTGATTGGAGAGATGGGATCGACGCTGTCAGGCGGGCAGAAGCAACGACTTCTGCTGGCGCGCGCGCTGTACCGCCAGCCCCGCGTCCTGGTGATTGACGAGGGCACCTCGCACCTCGACCCCGCTCGCGAGGGTCTCGTTAACGCGGCGATCAGTCGTCTGAACATCACCCGCATCATCATCGCCCATCGGCGGGAGACGATCGCGGCAGCCGACCGGGTCCTTCGTCTGGACGAGGGCGTTCTCAGTCCTGCATCGTCCTAGGCGACGGGGAGAGCCCGTCTGATCACTATGTCGGCGGGCGCCGGGTCCACGGCCACGTCGCACCGCACAGACTTGGTCGCAACCACGCCCTCATTGCGGACGATAACCTCGACCAGACCTTGGGCCGCGCATTTGGCGCGCACGGCCTCGTAGTAGCCGGCAGGGTCTTCGCGGGGATCGACGCCGTCGGCGCTGTCGATGAAGGTCATCTCTCCGAAGGCCTCACAGCCTTCGGGGGCCTGAACGAAGAGGCCCTCCTGGCCATCGCCGACGCCCTGCACCTCATCGCAGGCGGACAGGACAAGGGCGCGAGAGGCGTTCATGCGCAGCGGAAAGGCCGCTGGCGGACCGATCATGGCGTCGGCCCCGAGCCGGTTCACGACCTCCGCCAGGCTGGGCCAGCGATCGACGCCGCGACCTTCCACGATGCTGCGCACCGTTGCGGCGACGGATGGAGCGGACGCGTCGAGCGCCGTCAGGAAGGTCTGGGCGGTGTAGCGGCCGTTGGCGTCGCGCTCGGCCGCGAGCTGGCGCCAGATGGAGAAGACGTCGCCGGAACCGTCGGCCCGGGCGCCGAGGTCGGTTAACCACTGAAGGACCGCGCCGCAAGGGTAGCGGACGGGGCGTGATTCGGTGTCAGACAGGGCGTTCAGGGGCTTGTCGCCAAGATAAAGAGCGCAGCTGCGCAGCGCCGTAGTCAACCGGTCCTCAAGTCCAGGGGCCGTCGTTGGCCACAAGGTCGTCACGGCGGTCCACGACGCATACTCGGCCGCGCCCTCGTGCAGCCACCAGTCCAAGCGGTCCGGGTTGCGGCTAGCGTTCCAGAGATGAAATATCTCATGGGCCAGGAAGCTCGTGTAGCGGTCCAGCGAGGACGCCGCTGTCGCTTGCGCCCCGGCGCGGATCCGCAAGAACACCACGCCGTTCGAACTCACGTCGCCGCGGAAGCGGCCCGGATCGGTTGGCGACGCGGCCGGGGTGTAGGACAGGAGGATGATGGGAGGTTGGGCGGTCGGGCGCTCCATCTTGCCGGCGTAGTAGTCGATCAGCGCCTGGGCGCGCACGACGGCTTCCGCCCTGAACGTCGCGGGCGTCGCGGCCGAAACTGCCATCTTCATGGTCCCGTGGTCTTCTAGCAGGCCTCCGATGAGGAGGTAGCCGTCGGCGCCGTCCGGACTAAGGTCCTCAGCCTGACCGCCAATCCGGACGCGGAGGGGAACGCCCTGCGGGATGAGGTGGGGGGCATAGACGACATAGCCTTGCCCCTGCAGCGGCAGAGCGAGCGGATAAACGGAATCCCGCTCGCGCCGGTCGGGCCCAATGGAGAGGGTGACCCGGGTGAAGGGCCGGGCTCCCCTGAGGTCGGCGCCCTCGAGGGTCGCGCCGACTTCGACGACGTGGACGTCCGCGTCGGGCCCATTCTCGCCGGCCAACGGCAATACGAGGTGGCTGACCGGCTCTGAAAAGACGTAGGTCGCCTCCACGCGGTCTCCGGAGAGGGCGAGCGTGACCTCCGCTGTCGGTTCCGCGAACGCCCGGGATGTTACGCCGAACAACCCGAGCGCCACGATCAAAATCGACATCAACTTCACCATGGTCCGTTCCCTGCGTCTGGCCTGAATACTCGCAAGATCGCGATTCGCCCTCGATCCGAGGATAGGGAGCGTAGCCCAAGAAGCCAGCGAGAGCCGTGCGTGAGCGTCAGGTCTTGGGCGTAATCGCAATGTCCGCTCTTGAGTTAAAAGCGGACGTCAAGTCAGAGAGAATTTCCTCTGCTGCCTACCGGCCACCCTCATGGTCGCGTTGCCTTGTTGCTCCCCGGCCTTGCGCACGTCCTGAAGGCCCGCCGGGCTGAAATGACTCTGTCAGAAAGCCCAACGCTGGGCGAACGTCTCCGCGTTCGCCGACTTGAGCTCGGGTTACGGCAGATGGATGCCGCCAGGATCGTCGGCGTCGATGCGAAAACCTGGATGTGGTGGGAGCGAGATATGCATCTGCCCACTGGTCATCGCCGGCTCGCGTTGACCGGGTTTCTGAATGACCGCCTATGACTGAGGCTGTGTGAAAACGCCTGCCATCCGAGCGAATTAGGGTAGCCTTCTGAGGTCAGCAGGAGGTGGGTATGAGCCGCTTCGTACAGGGTGCCGATCGCCAGCAGCAGACGCTGCTTCCCAAGTGTCTCGACGGCTATGTGGCCGAGGATAATCCGGTCCGGGTGGTCGATGTCTTCGTCGACGAACTGGACCTGAGGGGTCTGGGCTTTGAGGGAATGACCCCGGCGGCGACGGGCCGGCCAGCCTATCACCCGGCCATGCTGCTGAAGCTCTATGTCTACGGCTACCTGAACAAGGTGCAGTCCAGTCGACGGCTGGAGCGCGAGGCTCAGCGCAACGTCGAGCTTATGTGGCTGACGGGACGGCTGGCGCCGGATCACAAGACCATCGCCGACTTCCGCCGCGAGAACGGTCCGGCGATCCAGGCGGCCTGCGCTCAGTTCGTCGTGTTGTGTCGCCAGCTCGGCCTGTTCGGAACGGCCCTGGTCGCCATCGATGGCTCCAAGTTCAAGGCGGTGAATACCCGTGACCGCAACTTCACCGCCTACAAGGTGAAGCGGCGGATCGAGCAGGTGGCCGAGCACATCGCAGGCTATCTCCAGGACCTCGACACAGCCGACCGGCAGGAGGGCGAAGCAACTGAAGCGCGGTCCGGGCGGCTGGTCGAGAAGATCGACCGGCTCCGCACCCAGATGGCGATGCTCAAGGCGATGGAGGCCGAGGTGGAGGCGTCGCCCGACGGACAGGTCTCCCTGACCGACCCCGACGCCCGCGCCATGGCGACGTCCGGCCGGGGCGCGGCATGGTCGGCTACAACGTCCAGTCTGCGGTCGAGGGCGAGCATCACCTGATCGTCGCCCACGACGTGGTCATGACCGGACTGGACAAGCATCAGCTCGCCTCCATGGCGGGCAAGGCCAAGGACGCCATGGGCATTGAGGCGCTCGATGTGCTGGCGGGCCGAGGCTACTTCTCCGGGGAGGAGATCCTCGCCTGCGAGACCAGGGGCGTGACGCCCTACCTGCCGAAGCCCCAGACCTCAGGCGCCAAGGCGGCGGGCCGCTTCGGCAAGCAGGACTTCGTCTACCTGCCCCACCAGGACGTCTACCGCTGCCCGGCCGGCGCTCTGCTGCCGCGTCACATGACGACCGTCGAGAAGGGGCTGACGCTGCACCGCTACTGGGATCGGGCCAGCTGCACCGGCTGCCGGCTCAAGCCTCAATGCACGCCCGGCGTTGAGCGTCGGGTCACCCGCTGGGAGCATGAGGCGGTGATCGATGCGTTGCAGGCCCGGATGGACCTGACCCCGCGCGCCATGCGCGTCCGAAGGCGGCTGGTCGAACACCCGTTCGGCACGATCAAGGCCTGGATGGGACACACACACTTCCTGATGAAGCGATTGCCCAACGTGAAAACCGAGATCAGCCTCCACATCCTCGCCTACAACATGAAGCGGGTGATGGCGGTGCTCGGAACCAAGCCCCTGATGGAGGCGATCCGGGCCTGAGACCAAGCCGCTCTGCGCCTCGTCGACAACCGTTCGCCGTTGCAGTCGAGCACGTTTTTACACGGCCTCGACTCTTAGCCGACCTTAAGCGCGTCCGCTTTCGAGCCTGACTTGAGGGAGTACGTGGGCGCTGTTCAATCGAGTGTTCCACCGTTCTCAAAGCCACCGGGTGATGCGTCGGAACGTCCGAATCGCCCGAACATCGTGTCATGCAGAACCGCGTGGAAGTCAGGGATTACATCCGCTACTCGCTCTCAAGGCTGGGGCCCCGGAATGGCGCGCACCAGTTCGAGCATCTCTGTTTCGAACTCGCCCGGCAGAGGCATGTCAGCAATATTCTGCCGGCCACGGGCCCGGTCCAGGCGGGCGGCGATCAGGGGCGTGATTTCGAGAGCTATCGGACGGGCCTCAGCGACGCCGGACTGGGATCGTCCTCCTTTATTTCCCTCGTATCGGACGAGTTGGTCGTTGGTGCCTGCACGCTTCAGAAAGACAATGTCGCGGCCAAGATCCGCAAGGATCTGAAGTCCATCTTCGGGATCGGCGAGCGCCCGGCTCGGGTGATTTATTTTTGCGAGCAAGGCATCCCGGTCGCCAGCCGGCACAAGCTCCAGGCTCATTGTCGCGGCGTCTATTCCGCGCACCTTGAAATCATCGACGGCGAGGCGATCGCGGATCAGTTGTCCGATCCGGACACATTCTGGATCGCCTCGCAGTTCCTCAATATCCCCGCCGACATCTATCCGCAGGACGAGACCGACGACGCTTACGCCGACCTGCGCCGGCGGTGGGTCGAGGACCGTTCGGTCCCAATGAACCATGCGGACTTTCTGGAGATCAAGGACGG
>JBBRFV010000186.1:0-5274 GCA_038241335.1 Caulobacterales bacterium
GGGTGGCGGCGATCTTGCCGCCGATATGGCCCGACTTGCCCATGCCGGTGACGACCAGATAGCCGGGCCGCGACAGAATGATCTCGCAGGCCTTGGCAAGGCTGTCGTCGACCGACGCCTCCAGCGCCTGCAGCGCGGAGACGTTGAGGCGGATCACCTCTCTGGCGCGGGCGACCATGTCGGCGGGATCGGCGGACAGGGTGGGCGCGGGCGCTTCGGTCATGACAGGGAATTGGCTCATCCGGAGCGGTTTCACAATCACCGGCGGCGGCGGCGGTGCGAAGAGAAAAGCCCAGCTTGTGACAACCAAACGGACCGCCAGCGCGTTACGGCGGGATGGGGACGTCAAACCTGACCGCCGACGCCGCGACCGCGGCCGCCGAAAGCATCGCACAATTGCCGCCGCCGCCGACGCGTCTGGCGCGCCCCGCACTGTTCCTCGACATGGACGGCGTGCTGGCCCCCTTGGCCGAAACGCCGGACGCGGTGAAAGCCGACGGCCGACGGACCGCGACGTTGCGGGCGGTGGCGGATCGCCTGGGCGGCCGGGTCGCCATCATCAGCGGCCGCACCATCGCCGAAGTGGATCGCATCTCCGGATCGGCCCTCGCCCCGGCGTCCGGCGTGCATGGTCTGGAGCGCCGGCGGGCGGACGGTTCGCTGGAGCGGACGGCGCCGGACAAGGCGGTGCGCACGGCCGTCGACGCCTTCGAAGCCTTCGCCCGCGATAAGCCCGGCCTGATCGTCGAGGACAAGGCGGTGTCTGCGGGCCTGCACTACCGCGGCGCGCCCGCCGAAGCCCACGCCGCCGAGGCGCTGGCCCGACAACTGGCTGGAGAGACCGGTCTCTCCCTTCAAGCCGGCAATCTTGTCGTTGAGTTGAAAACCCCAGGCGCCGACAAGGGCACGGCCCTGACGGCCTTCATGGCCGAGGCGCCGTTCGCCGAGGCTCTGCCGGTGATGTTCGGCGACGACCTGACCGACGAGCACGGCTTCGCGGCGGCGAACGCCCTGGGGGGGTTCGGCGTTCTGGTGGGACCGCCTCGTGCGACCGCCGCCCGGTACGGCCTGCAGGACGTCGCCGCGGTGCTGGCCTGGCTGGACGCCGTCGAGGAGTGCGTATGACCTCCAATCTCGATCTCGCTCCCATCGGCAATTGTTCGATCAGCGCCCTGATCGATCGGGGCGGCCGCTTCGTCTGGGCCTGCGCGCCCCGGGTCGACGGCTCGCCTGTCTTCTCGGCCCTGATGGACGGCGACGATCCGGAGCATGGGTTCTGGGACGTGGAGCTGGAGGGGTTGAAAAACGTCAGCCAGGCCTATGTCCGCAATACGCCGATCCTGCGCACGGTGCTGACGGCCGAGGACGGGGCGGCGGTCGAGGTGATCGATTTCGCACCACGGCACCCCAAACAGAGCCGAACCTACCGCCCGCTTGCCTTCGGCCGCATCATCCGCCCGCTGGACGGGTCGCCCCGCATCCGTGTTCGGCTAAGGCCCTCGGCCGGCTGGGGCGAGCGTCGGGCCGAACTGACCAGCGGTTCCAACCACATCCGCTACCTGTGCGACGACGTCACCTTCCGTCTGACCACGGACTGCCCCGTCTCGCATGTGCTGAACGAACGGACATTCCGGCTGGAGAAGCCCTACGCCTTCTTCCTTGGCCCGGATGAGGGCTACGACCAGGACGTCGGGCCGGGCGTTTCCGCCGAGCTGGACCGCACCATCGCCTATTGGCAGGACTGGGTCCGCACGCTCTACCTTCCGCTGGACTGGCAGGAGGCAGTGATCCGCGCGGCGATCACGCTGAAGCTCTGCGCCTATGAGGAAACGGGGGCCATCGTCGCCGCCCTGACCACCTCGGTGCCCGAGTTCCCGGAGAGCGGCCGCAACTGGGACTATCGCTACTGCTGGATCCGCGACGCCTATTATGTGGTGCGGGCCCTGAACCGGCTGGGCGCGGTCGACATCCTCGAGAACTACCTCGGCTATCTGAGGAACCTCGTCGACGACTCCGCCGGCGGCCATGTCCAGCCGGTCTATGGCGTCGGGCTGGAGCCCGGCATCGGCGAACGGATCATCGACACCGTCGAGGGCTATCGCGGCATGAAACCGGTGCGGGTCGGCAACCAGGCGCATGAACACCTCCAACACGACGTCTATGGCCAGATCGTGCTGCCGCTGGTGCAGTCCTTCTACGATATGCGGCTGCTGCGGCCCGGCACGGTGGACGACTTCCACGCCCTGGAGCGGGTCGGCGAGCGGGCGTTCGCCATGCACGACCAGACCGACGCCGGCCTGTGGGAGTTCCGCACCATCGCCCGGGTCCACACCTAGTCCTCGGTCATGTGCTGGGCCGCCTGCGACCGGCTGGCCAAGGCCGCCGACCACCTCGGCCTGCATGCTCGCGCCGAGGTCTGGCGCGATCGGGCCGCGATCATCCGGGAACGGATCGAGAAGGAAGCCTTCGTCGCCGACGAGGGCCGGTTCGCCGCCAGCTTCGGCAACCGCGAGCTGGACGCCTCGCTGCTGCAGATGACCGACCTGGGCTTCCTCGACGCCCGGGATCCGCGTCAGGTGAAGACCTTCGAGGCGATCGAGCGCGACCTGAAGAAGGGCCCGTATCTGTTCCGCTACATCGAGCCCGATGATTTCGGCGAGCCAGAGACGGCGTTCAACTTCTGCACCTTCTGGTTCATCGAGGCCCTGCATATCAACGGCCGCACCGACGAGGCGCGCGAGATCTTCGAACAGATGCTGAGCCGGCGGACCCATGCGGGCCTGCTGTCGGAGGACTTGTCCCTGGGCGACAACGAACTGTGGGGCAACTATCCCCAGACCTATTCGCTGGTCGGCATCATCAACTGCGCGGTCCTGCTCAGCCGGTCGTGGACGGCGGCGCGATGAAACGGGCTCGACCATGAGCCGGCTGATCGTCGTCTCCAATCGGGTGTCCGCGCCCCGCGATCCCGCCGCAGGCTCTGCAGGCGGGCTCGCCATGGCCCTGTCGGCGGCGCTGCGGACCTATGACGGCCTGTGGTTCGGCTGGTCGGGCGAGACAGTCGATCAATGGGTCCCGAAAGCCAAGATTGAGGATCGCGCCGGGGTCACCGTCGCCCTGGTCGATCTGGAGGCCCAGGACGTCGACGAATATTACAACGGCTATGCCAACAAGACGCTGTGGCCGCTGTTTCATCACCGGGTCGACCTGACCGCCTACGAGCGGTCGTACGGCGAGGGCTATGAGCGGACCAACGCGCGCTTCGCGGAGGTTCTGGCGCCGCTGATCGAGCCCGACGACCTGATCTGGATCCACGACTATCACATGATCCCGCTGGCCCGGGATCTCCGCCGGCTGGGGGTGAAGAACCGCATCGGCTTCTTCCTGCACACGCCATGGCCCGCGCGGCAGTTGCTGGTGACGCTGCCGCATCATCGGCGGCTGGTCGAGTCGATGTTCGACTACGACCTGATCGGCTTCCAGACCCGGGAGTGGCTGGACCTGTTCCGCGACTATGTGGCGTCGGAGCCGAGCGTGAACGGCAAGCTGCTGCCCAATGACGCGCTGGAGGCCTTCGGCAAGACGGTGCAGGCGGGAGTCTTCCCCATCGGCATAGACGTCGATGGGTTCCTCGCCGCCCGGAATTCGCCGCTAGGCGCGCGGACCTACGACCGGATGGCGGCCTCCTCGGCCTTCCGATCGATGATCGTGGGGGTGGATCGCCTGGACTACTCCAAGGGGCTGGAGGAGCGATTGCTCGGCTATGAGCAGTTCCTGCACGACAACGCCAGGATGCGCGGCGAGGTCTTCCTGTTGCAGGTCACCCCGATCTCGCGCGACGAGGTGGACGCCTATCAGGACATTCGGGGCCGTCTCGAGCAGCTGGCCGGGCGGGTTAACGGCGAATACGCTGACATGGACTGGCAGCCGATCCGCTACCTCAACCGCACTTTCCGGCGCGACCAGCTGGCGGGCATCTACCGCGCCGCCCGCGTCTGCCTGGTGACGCCGCTGCGCGACGGCATGAACCTGGTCGCCAAGGAGTATGTGGCGGCGCAGAATCCGGAGGATCCCGGCGTGCTGGTCCTGTCGCGCTTCGCCGGGGCGGCTGAGCAGATGGGCGAGGCCCTGCTGGTCAATCCGTTCAGCCGCGAGGAGCTGTCGGACGGCATCAAGCGGGCCCTGACCATGCCGCTGGCCGAGCGCAGGCGCAAATGGGAAGCGCTGATGCAGGTGGTGCGCGACACCGACGTGGGAATCTGGCGGGACGATTTCGTGGCGGCGCTGCGGGCGGTGGAGCGCCCTGGCGGCGCGGTCGAGCCCTTCGACGCCGTGGCCGCCGGGGCCGATCATGCCCCGGCAAGCGCCACCCCGCCGGGCTAACGCGGGGCCACGACCGGGCGGGCTTTGACCTGTCCGAAACCCGCCGCCACCAACAGCAACGCGACAGCGGCGAGGCCCGCGCCGGTCAGGAAGGTCGCGTCCGATCCGAACCGGTCCCAGACCAGCCCGGCGATCAGGCTCGCGGCGAGGAGCGCCAGTCCGCTGGCGAGGTTGAACAGGCCGAATCCCGAGGCTCGAACCGGTTCAGGGGCGGTGTCGGCGACCATCCGGGCCATCAGCCCCTGGGTCATCGCCATATGTCCGCCCCAGAGGGCGATGCCCACGAACACGCCGATGACTCCGGCGGCGCGGGCCAGAACCAGATCGGCCGCGATCAGCAAGGCAAGGCCCCAGGCCAGCAGGTTGCGGGGCCGCACGGCGTCGGAGGCGATCCCGGCCGGATAGGCTCCGGCGGCATAGACAAGGTTCATCGCCACCAGGACCAGCGGCGCGAGGGCGAGGGGCAGGCCCTCCTGGTGCGCCTTCAGGATCAGGAAGGCCTCGCTGAATCGCGCCAGGGAGAAGACGACGCCGATGCCGGCCACCCGCCAGAAGCCTTCGCCCAGCTGGCCCAGGTCAGAGAGCCGGACCGGCGGCCTGACCGGGTCGGCGGTCGCAGGCCGCTTCGGTTCCTCGACTCCGACGAGCACGCACAGGACCGCCAGTCCGGCGGGGATCAGCGCCGCCCAGAAGACCGCGCGCATGTCGTTGGCGAAGGCCGCCATCAGGCCGATAGCGATGAGCGGCCCGAGAAACGCGCCGACGGTGTCCAGCGACTGGCGCAGACCGAACGCGCGGCCGCGGATCGCGGCCGGCGTCACATCGGCCACGAGGGCGTCCCGGGGGGCGCCGCGAAGTCCCTTGCCGATCCGGTCGATGAACCGCGCGCCC
>JBBRFV010000187.1:0-5220 GCA_038241335.1 Caulobacterales bacterium
CTGGGGACCTATGTCTTCCTCGAAGCGGCGATGCGGACCCTCGCCGACAAGGGCCGCGACCTGCGCGCCGCAACGGCCGCCGACGCGGCCCTCCGCCCCGCCGAAATCCCGGCCAACTTCGCTCCCGACGACCAGCCGACCTCGACCCGCGACTTCCTCGGCGTGCTGTACGAGACCTGGGACAGTCCGGCCTCGGGGCGCACCGAAGTGCGCTGGCTGGGGCGTCCGGATCCGCAGGTCTGGCGCATGCCCTTCTACAGCTCCCACCCGACCCTGACGCTCAAGCGGCCGACCGCCTACTGGGTGCCGTCCTACCGCACTGACCTGATCGAGCGCCTGCGCCTGTCGGGCATCGCGATGGAGACGCTCGACGCGCCCCGCACCGTATCGGTCGATATGCTGCGCCTGGAGGATCCGAAGCTGGCGACCCGCGCCAACGAGGGTCACGTCCAGGCCACCTTGACCAATGTGACGCCGATTCATCGCAACTGGACCTTCCCGACCGGCTCGGTGCGCGTGGCGACCGATCAGCCCTTGGGCGACATTGTCGTCCTGTTGCTGGAGCCGCAATCCAGCGAGGGTTTCTTCGCCTGGGGCCTGTTCCCCGAGGTGCTCAGCCGGGTCGAATACATCGAGGGCTACGCCATCGCCCCGCTGGCCGAGCGGATGATGGCCGCCGATCCGGCCCTGAAGGCCGCCTTCGAGGCCAGGCTGGCCGCCGACCCCGCCTTCGCCGCCGACGGCGACGCCCGACTGCAGTGGTTCTATGAGCGCACGCCGTTCTATGATGACCACTACCGACTCTATCCGGTCGGACGGGAGGACTGATCGATGTCGTATCTGCCTGCGCACGCCACCCACGCCGCCGCCCTGTGGAGCGGCCTGCTGATCCTCTGGATGATGATTCTGGCGATCGTCGTCATCTCGCGACGGCGCAAGCACAAGGTCCTGTTCGGCGACGGCGGCAACCCCGAGATGACCACCGCCACCCGCGCCTTCGGCAACGCAGCGGAATACAGCGCGCCCGCCATCGGCGCCCTGATCCTGCTGGCCATGCTCGGTATTCCGGCGGTCTGGATCAACGGCATCGGCGCGACCCTGTTCGTCGGTCGGCTGATCCACGCCTGGGGCCTGCTGTTCCTCAAGGGGCCGTCGGTCGGCCGGCTGCTGGGCATGTTGTTGACCTTCGTGGCCCTGATCACGGCCGCAGGCATGCTGATCGTTCACAGCCTGATTTGACGCCGGTTGCGCGGGCTCCAACGCCCGGCCATATCGGGGCATGACTGACCGTTCCGCGTCCTCCATCTCCCCCGACATCCTGCCCGAACTGGTCGCCGCCGCGCTGAAAGCCGGAGCCGACGCCGCCGAGGCCGTCTCAGCCGAGCGCGCCGCCCTGTCCGTCGGGGTGCGCAACGGCGCGCTGGAGGACGTCGAGCGCGAAGAGAGCCGCGACCTCGGCCTGCGGATCTTCATCGGCCGGCGGATGGCCACGGTGTCGGCCTCGGACCTGTCCGACGCCACCCGCGCCCGTCTGGTCGAGCGCGCCGTGGCCATGGCCCGGCTCGCGCCCGAGGATCCCTACGCCGCGCTCGCCCCGCAGGACCGGCTGGCGCACGGCCCGTTCGTCGATCTCGATCTGTTCGACCCGTCCGAGCGCAGCGCCGCCGAACTGGAGGTCGTCGCGGCCGAGGCCGAAGGCGTCGCCCTGGCCGTGCCCGGCGTCGCCCGGTCCGAGGGCGGCCACGCCTCCGCCTCGGCCAGCCGCTGGCGACTGGTGACCTCGCACGGCTTCGACGGCGCCTATCACGGCTCGGCCTTCTCTCTGGGCGTCGGCGTCATCGCCGAAAAGGACGGGGCCATGGAGCGCGGCGGCGAAAGCCGCGCCACCCGCCACCTGTCCGACCTGCCCTCGGCGGAGCACATCGGCGCCGAGGCGGGCAAGCGCGCCGTCGCCCGTGTCGGCCCCCGCAAGATCGCCTCGATCACCGCCCCCGTCATCTTCGAGAACCGTGTCGCGACCCAGGTGCTGTCGCCAATTCTCGGGGCCATCGCCGGCCCGGCGATCGCGCGCGGCTCGTCCTTCCTCAAGGACAGGCTGGGCCAGCGTATCCTCCCGGCCGGCGTCGACCTGATCGACGACCCGTTCCGTCCGCGCGGCCTCGGCTCAACCCCGTTCGACGACGAAGGCGTCGCCGTGACCCGGAAATCAATCATTGATGACGGTGTCCTGACCACCTGGCTGATGAATACGTCGAGCGCCGCCCAACTGGGCCTGGCCTCGACCGGTCACGCCTCGCGCGGCCTGGCCTCCGCGCCCGGCGTATCCGCCCACGGTCTGCACCTGCAACCGGGCGAGACGAACCTGAATGGCCTGATGGCGGGCGCCGGGGCCGGCCTGCTGGTCACCTCCATGTTCGGCCCCTCGTTGAACGCCAACACCGGCGACTGGTCGGCGGGCGTTTCGGGCTTCTGGTTCGAGGACGGGCAGCTGGCCTATCCGGTCAGCGAGATCACCGTGGCGGGCAAGCTGGTCGACATGTACGCCCGCCTGCAACGGGGTTCAGATCTTGAATTCCGCGGCGCCTTCAACAGCCCCTCACTTCTGTTCGATGCCGTCGCCATCGCGGGAAAATGAGCTCTTACGGTCAAGATTTCACAGCGGACATGAAGTTGATCCGCGACGCGGCCCTCGCCGCTGGCGCTCTGGCTCTGACCGAACGCGAGGCCGGGCTGAAGATCTGGTCCAAGTCGGGCGGCTCGCCCGTCACCCACGCGGACATGGCCGTTGACGCCCTGCTCAAGGACGCCCTGCTGACCGCTCGCTCCGACTACGGCTGGCTGTCCGAAGAGACGACGGACAATGCGGATCGCCTGTCAAAGCGCCGCATCTTCGTCGTCGATCCCATCGACGGCACGGTCGCCTATCTGAAGGGTAAGCCGTGGTGGTGCGTGCCCATCGCCGTGGTCGAGGACGGCCGTCCGGTCGCCGCCGTCATCCACGCCCCCGCCCTGAACGAGACCTTCGAGGCCACGCTCGGCGGCGGCGCAATGCTGAACGGCCGACCAATCACCGCCTCCGACACCGACGACCTGGACGACGCCGCAGTGCTGGCCGACGCCCGGTTGATGGAGGGACCGCACTGGCCCGAACCCTGGCCGGCCATGCGCTATGAGAAGCGCAACGCCCTGGCCTACCGCATGGCCCTGGTCGCCGCCGGCGCCTTCGACGCCGCTATAGCCCTGACGCCGAAATGGGACTGGGACGTCTGCGCCGGCGCCCTGATCGCCGAAGAGGCGGGCGCGAGAGTCAGCGACCATCACGGCGGCCGCTGGCGCTTCAACCAGGCCGACCCGCGCCAGAACAGCCTCGTCTGCAGCGCCCCGGCGCTTCATCCGTTGATCCTGCGCCGCACAGGGCCTATTCCGCTCGCGCCCCGCCAGCCCTCCCTCTGAAAGCCGCCCGGAACCCGCATGACCACTGAAGCCGAAGCCCCCCAGCTGCTGCACCTCGTCATCGGCGGCGAGTTGCGCCATCTCGACGCGCCGGTGTTCAGGGACCTGTCCAAGGTCGAGTTCGTCGGCGCCTATCCGAACTACGAGGAAGCCCGCAAGGCGTGGAAGGCCAAGGCGCAAGCGACGGTGGACAACGCCCACATGCGCTATTTCATCCTGCATGCGCACCGTATGATCGACCCGCGCGCCGACGATCACGCGCACTGACGGGGAACCGGCGCCGCGGCTCGTACGCTACGTCCGGTAACTGTGACGCTGACCGGAGACCTGCTCATGAACCCCATCCTGATCGTCCTGGTGCTGCTGGTCATCGCCGTCGGCGCAGTGGTCTGGTTCGCGCGCCGCAAACCGACCCCGCCGCCCGCCACGCGCGGCGACCAGGACACCGGCTGGAATGATCCCGTCACGCCCGCCAAATCCGCACCGAAGGACCCGCTGCCTTGACGCTGTTCGGTCACACGCTCGACGCCCAGGCGATCGCCTCCCTCGCCTCCCTGCTGATGGTTCTGGTGCTGTGGGTGGGCGCCTATCGCGGCGACCGCGACTGGCGCCGCTGGTTCACCGGCTGGGAGGCCGACCGCAGGGCCCGGCGCGAGGCCGAGCTCGCCGGCGAAAATCCACCTCCCTTGCCCGATCAACCGCGCGGCCCGTGGGGCTGAGGCCTATTCGCGACGCAACAGCTTTTCGGTCAGGACCGTGCCCCACCATCCGGCCTTGAACGCGGCCCGGATCGCCTTGGGATCGTAGGCGTCGCTGTCGACCCAGTCGATGAAGCTGACCCCCGTCGGCTCGACCTCCTCGAGGTATTTCTCCAGCGTATAATCCAGCACCCCGGTCAGACCCTCGCGGTGGTGCAGGTATGTCTTCGACAGCTGGCCGATGGCGGCCGAGATCGGCTCGCCGAGATGGAAATGGCGGTACAGCACCGCCATCATCCCGGCTCGATCCGCCCCCGACTTGCAGTGGATCAGCACCGGATAGTCGATCGTGCGGAACAGCGCGCGCGCCCGATGCACCCGGTCCTTCTGCGGCGGGTCGCGTGAATCCAGGGGTGCGTCGATCAGGGTCAGGCCCAGCCGGGCGCACGCGTCCTTCTCCAGCGCATAATAGGCCTCGTCCCGCGCCCCGCGCAGGTTGATGACCGTCCTGATCCCCTGCGACTTCCAGTACGCCAGTTGCTTCGGCGAGGGCTGGTTGGTCCGCACCAGATCCGGCCCCAGCCAGTGGGCGTTCATGAACCACGTCCGCAGGAAGGCGTGATCCTTCCAGACATAGTCCCATCCGGCCTTGAACCGGCCGGCGGCGGTGGAGAGGTCGTATCCGGACATGCGCGAGGAGATAGGGGTTTCCGGCGGCGGCGTCACCGGTCGCGTGGTCAGAGGGCGCTCGCCCGCAAGCGCTCCCGCCAACGGGCGGCGCGCTCCTTCAGCTCCATATCGCGCGCCAGCGGCGAGATGTCTTCGGGCAGGCGGTCCAGCTGTTCGAAGCGGAAGTCCGCTTCATCGTGCTCTCGCCATGCCTGTTGCAGCGCCCGGAACGGACAGCCGCCCTGTCGCAGGGAGAACCACAGGCCATTCTTCTGGGTGTCGATGTGCCGGCTCTGCCCGACCCAGGCCTCGCCGGTGGCGGTGCAGACCACGGCGAACACGCCGGCGACGGTCTTCTGGTCCTTGTAGGCGGCGATGATCGCCTTTCTGTCGGGTCTGG
>JBBRFV010000188.1:0-5209 GCA_038241335.1 Caulobacterales bacterium
CCCTCTGCCCCCACCGTCTCCAAGGTCAGCTCGCGGTTGGTGTAGACGCAGATGTCGGCCGCGATGCCCATCGCCTTGCGGGTGATCGCCTCGGCGGTGAGGTCGCTGTCGATCAGGGCGCGGGCCGCGGCCAGGGCGTACTGGCCGCCGGAGCCGATGGCGGTGACGCCGTACTCCGGCTCCAGCACGTCGCCCGTACCGGTGACGGTGAGGATGGTGGTCTTGTCGGCGCAGATCAACATCGCCTCGAGCCGGCGCAGGTAGCGGTCGGTGCGCCAGTCCTTGGCCAGGTCGACGCAGGCGCGCGCCAGCTGGTCCGGATACTGCTCCAGCTTGGTCTCCAGCCGCTCGATCAGGGTGAAGGCGTCGGCGGTGGCCCCGGCGAAGCCGGCGAGCACCTTGCCGCCCGCCAGGGTGCGCACCTTGCGGGCCGCGCCCTTGACGATGGTGGCGCCCATGGAGACCTGACCGTCGCCGGCGATGACCGTTCGGCCGTCTTTGCGCACCGCCAGGATGGTCGTGCCGTGCCAGTCGGGAAAGGCGGCGCCGCCGCCGAAAGAATCTGCTCGGGTCATGGGATTCAGATGGCGACCAAAATGCGGCGCGCAAGACGAAAGCAAAGGGATTTCAACTGCCCTGGTTAGCCATAATCCAACCAATGTAACGCCTTACATTGCCAAATACATCCCCGAGTCCTGCCATATGAGGGAAGCAACGTGCTTCACCGTGTGATCTACGCCAGCGAAGCCATTGGCTCCACCGGGTCGACGACCCTGTCGATCGCCCAGATTCTGGGCGTGTCCGAGCGGAACAACCGCCGCGACCACATCTCCGGCTGCCTGATGTTCCATCAGGGCCACATCCTCCAGGTTCTGGAGGGCGGCCGGGGCGACATCGACCGGCTGCTGCGGCGCCTGCGCGCGGACCTGCGGCATACCGGCCTCAAGATTCTGTCGGATATCCCGGTCGACGACCGCCGCCTGCTTGAGCCGATGGCGTTCTGCGCGGACCCCGCCGCCATCCTGGGCAAGATCGGCCAGCCCTGCATTTCGCTGTTGTCGGCCAATGACGCCGAGCGGCTGCTGGCCCTCAAGGCCGCCTGACCGCGTGACCTGGCGGGCGTGAAGCCCTAATCCGGTCCGGTGAGCTTTTCCGAAGACGAGATCGAGCGTTATGCGCGCCACCTGGTTCTGGCCGAGGTCGGAGGCCCGGGTCAGCAACGGCTGAAAGCCGCGCGCGTGGCCATCGTCGGCTTGGGCGGCGTCGGCGGCCCGGCGGCCCTCTATCTGGCCGCGGCCGGGATCGGCGGCCTGACCCTGATCGACGATGATGCGGTCGCCCTGTCCAATCTGCAGCGCCAGATCCTCTTCGACACCGCCGACGTCGGCCGGTCCAAGACCGGGGCGGCCGGCGCCCGGCTGGCCGCCCTGAACCCGCATGTGGCGGTGACCGTCGCGCCCGTCCGGCTCGACGCGGCGAACGCCGAAAGCCTGCTGGTCGGCCACGCCGTGGTGATCGACGGGACCGACGATTTCTCGACCCGGTTCGCGGTCAACGCCGCCTGCGTGGCCCTGTCCATTCCGCTGGTGTCCGGTGCGCTCGGCCGCTGGAGTGGTCAGGTCGGCGTCTTCGAGGGCCGGCCCTGCTACCGCTGCCTCGTGCCTGAAACGCCGCCGGACGCCGAGACCTGCGCCCGCGTCGGCGTGGTCGGCGCCCTGGCCGGGGTGGTCGGTGCCATGGCCGCGCTGGAGGCGATCAAGCGGATCGCCGGAGCAGGCGACCCGCTCACCGGCCGCCTGCTGCTCTACGACGGCCTGGCCGGGACCGCCCGCACCGTGCGGGTGGCGGCCGATCCGACCTGTCCGGTCTGCGCCCAGGCGACGGCCGTCTTGAGCAGGGCGACATAGCGGGTCATCAGGGCCAGTTCCTTTTTGGAATCGCGGTCGGCGTGGCCGGCGTGCCCGACCTCCACCCGCTCGACGGTCTTGCCGGCGCCGCCAGGGCGTCGCGCAGGCGGCGCGACACTCGCGCGAGACTGGCCGTCAGAGCATGGCGGGGATAACCCGGTCCGGGGGACGGTGGCCGTTGGCGAAGGTCTGGATGTTGGCGATGACCCGGTCGCCCATGTCCTGACGCGCCTCGATCGTCGCCGAGCCCAGGTGCGGCAGCAGCACCACGTTGGGATGGCCCAGCAGGCCGGGATGGATCAGCGGTTCGTTCTCGAACACGTCCAGACCGACGCCGGCGATGCGCCGCCCGGCCACAGCGTCGGCCAGCGCCGCCTCGTCGATCAACTCGCCCCGCGCGGTGTTGACCAGCAGGGCGTGCGGTTGCAATCGCGCCAGCCGTTCGGCCGACAGCAGGTGACGGGTCTCCTTCGTCGCCGGACAGTTCAGCGAGATCACGTCCATCCGCGCCAGCATCTGGTCCAGGTCATCCCACCAGGTCGCGCCCAGCTCCTCGGCCACCATGGCCGGAACCGGCTTGCGGTTGTGGTAGTGGACCTGCATCCCGAACGCCCGGGCGCGGCGCGCCAGCGACTGGCCGATCCGACCCATGCCGACGATGCCCAGCCGCTTGCCCCACAGCTTGCGGCCGCACATCCAGGTCGGGGTCCAGCCCTCGAACCCGCCGGCGGCGACCACCTGGGCGCCTTCGACGAGGCGCCGGCTGACGGCCAGGATCAGGGCCATGGTCAGGTCGGCGGTGTCTTCGGTCAGCACGCCCGGGGTGTTGGTGACGACCAGTCCGCGCCCGATGGCGGCGTCGATGTCGATATGGTCCACCCCGGCCCCGAAATTGGCGATCATTCGCAACTGTTCGCCCGCGCCGGCGATCAGGGCCGCGTCGATCGTGTCGGTGATGGTCGGGACCAGCACGTCGGCCCGCTGCACCGCCGCCTCCAGCGCGGACCGGTCCATGGGCCGGTCGGTCAGGTTCAGTTCGGCGTAGAACAGTTCGCGCATGCGCGTCTCGACCGCGTCCGGCAGGCGTCTGGTTAATACGACCTTAAGTCTCGCAGCGGACATTCGTAGCCTTCGATTTCACCCCCCGGCTTTAATGCGCATCCCCCTGTCTGGCAAAGCTCGCACCCGTTTCCGCCGGATGGCCGCCGTCGCGGTCGTGCTCGGTCTCGGCGTCATGGCCGGGGCGGGGGCGACCATGCCCGACGGTCGGCCGACCCCGACCGGGCTGGACGTGCCGCGCTGGGTGTCGCTGAAGTCCTCGGACGTGCGGGCCCGGGCCGGCCCCGGCCTCGACTACCGCATCCTGTGGGAATACCACGCCGCCCACCTGCCGGTGCAGGTCGTCGCCGAGACGCGCGAGTGGCGCAAGATCTGCGATCCGGACGGCGCCACGGCCTGGATCCACCGCACGGTCGCCTCGGGCCGGCGCAGCGTCTTCAATCCGGCTGTGACCGAAGTCCCCATCCGCTCGGGACGGTCCGAGACGGCGGGCCTGCGCGCCCGGCTGTCGCCGCGCTCGATCGTCTCGCTCGACGACTGCGAGGGCGGCTGGTGCCGGGTCCAGTCGCACAAGCTGCGCGGCTGGGTGGCGCAACGCGCCGTATTCGGAACCCAGGCTCGCGCCCAGTGCGACGCCGCCCGGCCAGCCGGGCCCAGGCGCCCCTGACTCCGGTCACGGTTTACCCTCCGCCCCGGGTCGTGTAACCCGGCCGCAACACCCGCCGGAGCGATCCATCCGTGAGTCAGTCGAAATTCCCGTCGTCGTTCGATTATGAAGCCCTGCTGGCCTCGGGCCGCGGCGACCTGTTCGGTCCCGGCAACGCCAAGCTGCCGGCCCCGCCGATGCTGATGTTCGACCGGATCACGCAGATCAACGATGACGGCGGCGCGCACGGCAAGGGCTATGTCGAGGCCGAGCTGGATATCCATCCGGACCTCTGGTTCTTCCAGTGCCACTTCATCGGCGATCCGGTCATGCCGGGCTGTCTGGGCCTGGACGCCATGTGGCAACTGGTCGGCTTCTACCTCGGCTGGATCGGCGGACCCGGCAAGGGTCGCGCCCTCGGCGTCGGCGAGGTCAAATTCACCGGTCAGGTCACCCCGGACGTCAAGAAGGTGGTCTACAAGATCGATCTCAAGCGGGTCATCAACCGCCGCCTGGTCATGGGCATCGCCGACGGGGTTCTCGAAGCCGACGGCGTGCCTATCTATACCGCGACCGACATGAGAGTCGGCCTGTTCGGCGCGCAGAGCGAAGTCGGTGCGGATGCGTAGCGTCCGTGCTCAGAGTTCGCTCCGCCATATAGCAGACCATTCTCCCAGGAGAATGGTCGGCGAACCCGTCGGCGGCTGAGCCCTCGTTCCATCAAGACCGCGGTCAACGCGGCGATTTCAGGCTGAAGAAGGAAACCACCATGCGGCGTGTCGTCGTCACCGGGCTGGGCATCGTCTCCTCCATCGGGACGGGAGCCGAAGAAGTCACCGCCTCCCTGCGCGAGGCGCGTTCCGGCGTGCAAGCCGCACCGGATCATATCAAACACGGTTTCCGCTCCCAGGTCTGGGCGCCGCCGTCGCTGGGCGTGACAGCCGAAGACTGGGCTCCGCTGGTTGATCGCCGCGCCGCCCGCTTCCTCGCCAACGGCACCGCTTGGGCGCACATCGCCTTCGAAGAGGCGCTGAAGGATTCCGGGATGACCCCGGACGAGATCAAGTCCGAACGCATCGGCGTCATCGTCGGCGAGGGCGGCCCCTCGACCCAGGTCATCCTGCAGGCCGCCGCCACCACCATCGAAAAGGGCTCGCCCAAGCGCATCGGCCCGTTCGCCGTGCCCAAGGCCATGGCCTCGGGTCCGTCGGCCGTGCTGGCCACCTGGTTCCAGCTGAAGGGGATCAACTATTCGATCTCCTCGGCCTGCGCGACCAGCGCCCACTGCATCGGCGCGGGCGCCGAACAGATCGCCTGGGGCAAGCAGGACATGGTCTTCGCCGGCGGCTGCGAGGATATCGACTGGTCGATGTCCGCCATGTTCGACGCCATGGGCGCCATGTCGTCCAACTTCAACGACACGCCCGACGTGGCCAGCCGCGCGTATGACGCCGCCCGTGACGGCTTCGTCATCGCCGGCGGCGCCGGCATCGTGGTGCTGGAAGAGTACGAGCGGGCCGTAGCGCGCGGCGCGACCATCTACGCCGAGGTCACCGGCTACGGCGCCAACTCCGACGGCTACGACATGGTCGCCCCC
>JBBRFV010000189.1:0-5207 GCA_038241335.1 Caulobacterales bacterium
GTCGATCATGGCCGGATCGTCGATGGCCGGATCGGTGTCGGGCTGGATGACGATGGTGGTGACCCCGCCCGCCGCCGCCGACTGCGACGCCGACTTCAGGGTCTCTTTCGGCTCGGCCCCGGGCTCGCCGGTCTTGACCCGGATATCGATCAGGCCGGGCGACAGGCACTGGCCGTGCGCGTCGATGACCATGACGCCTTCAGGCGCGACGGCGTCATGGCCACGGATGACCTTGACGATCCGCCCGTCCTCGACCAGCACCGCGCCGGGACCGTCATAGTCTGTCGCGGGGTCGAGGATGCGCGCGTTGAGGATCGCCAGGGCGCTCATCCGGCGTCTCCATCCAGCCGCACGGACAGGGCGGCAAGCACGGCCATGCGGGCGGCGACGCCCATTTCGACCTGGTCCTGGATCAGCGACACGGCGGGGTCGTCGGCGACGTCGGAGTCGATCTCCACGCCCCGGTTCATCGGTCCGGGATGCATCACCCTGGCTCCCGGCTTCGCCCAGGCCAGCTTCTCGCGGTCCAGCCCCCAGAAACGGAAATACTCGCGGGTCGAGGGCACGAGGGCGCCCTCCATCCGTTCCAGTTGCAGACGCAACATCATCACGACATCAACGCCTTGAAGACCGTCCTTCATGTCGTGGAAGACCTCGCAGCCCCAGCGGTCGGCGTCGCCCGGCACCAGCGTCGGCGGCCCGATCAGCCGGACCCGGGCCCCCATCATCGACAGCAAGGCGACGTTGGACCGGGCCACCCGGCTGTGGGCGATGTCGCCGCAGATGGCGACCGTCAGACCGCCCACGTCGCCGAAGGCGCGGCGCAAAGACAGCATGTCCAACAGCGCCTGGGTCGGATGCTCATGGCGCCCGTCGCCCGCGTTGATCACCGCGCAGCCGACCTTCTGCGACAGCAGGTCTACCGCGCCGGATGCCGAATGGCGCACCACCAGCACGTCCGGCTTCATGGCGTTGAGGGTTGCGGCGGTGTCGATCAGTGTCTCGCCCTTGGCCACCGAGGACGTGCGCGGGCTCAGGGCCGTCACATCGGCCCCCAGCCGCTTGGCCGCGATCTCGAATGAGGCGCTGGTGCGGGTCGAGTTCTCGAAGAACAGGTTCACCACCGTGCGCCCACGCATCAGGTCCAGCGCCTTGGTCGACGAACGGTTCAGCTCGACGAAGGCGTCGGCCAGATCCAGCAGGGGCGGGACGGTGGCGGCGTTCAGGTCCCCGGCGGCGAGGAAATGGTCGCGCGGGAACGGCGCCAGCCGCTCGAGAATCAGATCGGTGAGGGCGGCAGGCTGGCTCATCGAGGCCCGGCTATAGGGCCGAGTCCGCAAGAACGGAAGGCGCCGCGCGTTCAGAGGTAGTGGAACACCGCTAGCAGGAGCGGAATGGTGAAGGCGCTCGCCACCGTGGTCAGGGCCACCACCCCGGCCATCAGGGGCGCATCGCCGCCCGTCTGGCGTGCCATGACATACGAGGCCGCCGCGCCCGGGGCCGCCCCGGCGAGCAGGGCCAGCCCCTGCGCCATGCGGTCCCCGCCCAGCAGTCCGGCCAGGTAATACATGGCGATCGGCAGGACGATCAGCTTGACCGTCGTCACCGTCAGCATCAGCGTCGGCCGCGCGGCGACGTAGCGGAAACTCAGGCCGGCGCCAGCCGTCATCAGCCCCAAGGCGATGGCTCCGGGCCCCATCAATTCGAACACCGGCGTCAGCAGGGGAGGCGGGGTGAAGCCGGTGAGGTTCAGCGCCGCCCCGATCCCGCAGGCCCAGATGATCGGGTTCCTGGCCAGGGACCGCAGAGCCAGCCGCCAGCCGCCGCCCTGTCCCGCGCCCCACCGCGCCAGCACCAGCACGCAGACCACGTTCAGCGCCGGGGCGAGGACCCCGAAGGCGACCGCCGCCGTGCCCAGCCCCTTGTCGCCGAAAACGGCGCCGGCGACGGGCAAGAAGACGAAGCCGTTCCAGCGGATCACCCCTTGGAAGATGCTGGTGAAGGCGGGGTCGCTGACCTTCAGCATCGGCTTGGCCAGAACGGTCAGCAGGGCCACGGTCAGGGACACCGCGACCGTGGCCATCGCCACCGGCCCCGCCGAACCGCCAGCGAAGTCGGCTCGCCACACCGCCGGGATGAGGAAGGCCGGATAGAAGACGAAATAGGTCAGCCGCTCGACCGCCCGCCAGCCGTCGTCATGCAGGAAGTTGCGCGCCTTCAGGCCCCAACCCAGGGCGATCATGGCGAAGACCGGCACGACGCCGCTGAGCAGGGCGCTCACCGAACGGCCTGGCCGCGCAGCCGGTCCAGCGCACCCTGCAGAATCCAGGCGGCGGCGGTGCGATCGACCACCCCGGCGCGGCGTTTGCGGCTCAGGTCCAACTCGCCGATCAGGAACCGTTCGACCGCGCTCGTCGACAGCCGCTCGTCCTGAAAGGCGCAGGGCACGGGGCGGATGCGCTGCAGATTGCGGGCGAAGGCGCGGCACGACTGGGCCCGCGGTCCTTCCGTCCCGTCCATGTTCAGCGGCAGGCCGATCACCAGAGCCGAGGCGTTGCGCCCGGCCATCAGCTTCAGCACGGCGTGGGCGTCATCGGTGAATTTGGTCTTGCGGATCAGCGACAGCGGACTGGCGATCATACGCGTGGCGTCCGACGCGGCGACGCCGATGGTCTTCTCGCCGAGATCGAGGCCCAGCCAGGGGGTGCCCGGCGGGGTCGAGGCGGCGAGGTCTTCTAGGGAAAGGACTGTCACGGGGTCGCGGTAGGGCTGGCGGGACGGCGTGTCAAAGTGCAAGCTGCGCCGATTGTCGACGAGAGGGGTCCGTCCGATGAAACACCCGTTGCTGTTGCTGATTTTCACCACCGCCCTGACGGCCTGCGATCCGAACGCGGTCACCGCGCCCGGACAAGCCGCGCCACCGGCCGGAGGAAACGCTCCGGCGTCTCCGGCAGTCACGCCGCCGCTGACCCAGACGGGCATGGGCCTGCCCGTGAAGGCCCTGCCGCAGGACACGCTGCAATACGCCGCCTCGGTCACCGAGGTGCACGACCTCACCAAACAGGGCGACCTGGGCGTCAAGCTGTTCGGCACGGCCGGCGGCGATCCCGCCATGAACGGCCTGCAGACCTATATCGCCTTCTACCGCAGCCCGGCCGAGGGCTGGTGGGTTTATCAGATCGGCGACTTCCTCTCGTTCCGCGTTCTGGGCGAGAGCGGCGGCCGGATCGATCTCGAGGTCGAGGAAAGCGTCATGGATCCCGCCACCAACGTCATCGGCTCGCGCAAACGCCGCCTGATCGTGGCCTTCACGGCCAGCGGGATCGAAGCCTCGCCCGCCAGCGTGCGGGTCATTCCCGCCGCGTGATCCTCCGATCCTTGTGAATCCGGCCTCGCGCGGCTAATCCCGCCGGTTCAGGTTCATTAGTGGAGGGCCGCATGGCCATCGACGCCGCGACCGTGCGCCGGGTGGCGCATCTCGCCCGTATCAAGACCCCGGAAGACCGGCTGGAGCCGCTCGCGGCCGAGTTGAACGGCATTCTCGCGTGGATCGAGCAGCTCAACGAGGTCGACGTCGAGGGCGTCGAGCCGATGACGTCCAACGTCGCCCAGCCGCTCCGTCTGCGCGCCGACGTGGTCACCGACGGCGGCAAGGTCGCCGATGTTCTGGCCAATGCGCCTAAATCGGCCGACGGCTTCTTCGTGGTCCCGAAGGTGGTCGAATAGTCATGACCGACCTGACCAAACTGACCCTGAAGGCCGCGCTGGACGGTCTCAAGGCCCGCGACTTCTCCTCGGAGGAGATCACCACGGCCTTCGTCGCCAACATCGACGCCGCCAACCCGCGCCTGAACGCCTTCATCGTCCGGACCACGGACGAGGCCATCGCCATGGCCCGCGCCTCCGACGCGAAGCTGGCGAAGGGCGAGGGCGGCGCTCTCGAAGGCGCGCCGCTGGGGATCAAGGACCTGTTCTGCACCGACGGCGTCCAGACCACGGCCGGCTCCAACATGCTGCGCGGCTTCGTGCCGCCCTATGAATCCACCGTCACCTCAAACCTGTGGCGCGACGGCGCGGTCATGCTGGGCAAGCTCAACATGGACGAGTTCGCCATGGGCTCGTCCAACGAGACCTCGGCCTTCGGTCCGGTTGTGAACCCTTGGAAGTCAAACACTTCGAACGCTGACCTCACCCCGGGCGGCAGTTCGGGCGGCTCGGCCTCGGCCGTTGCCGGCGACCTGTGCCTGGCCGCCACGGCCTCGGACACCGGCGGTTCGATCCGCCAGCCCGCGGCCTTCACCGGCACGGTCGGCATCAAGCCCACCTACGGCCGCGCCAGCCGCTTCGGCATGGTCGCCTTCGCCAGTTCGCTGGATCAGGCAGGCCCGATCACCAAGACGGTAGAGGACGCCGCCATCCTGCTGCGCTCGATGTGCTCGTTCGACGTCAAGGATTCGACCAGCCTCGACGTCGAAACCCCCGACTGGACGAAATCCCTGAACAAGGGCGTCAAGGGCCTGCGCATCGGCGTGCCCAAGGAATACGTCGTCGACGGCATGCCCGCCGAGATCCAGGCCCTGTGGGATCAGGGCGTCGAATGGCTCAAGGCCGGCGGCGCCGAGATCGTCGAGATCAGCCTGCCGCACACCAAATACGCCCTGCCAGCCTACTATATCATCGCCCCGGCCGAGGCCTCGTCCAACCTGGCCCGCTACGACGGCATGCGCTTCGGCCACCGCGCCGAGGGCGCGACCAGCCTGACTGATCTCTATGAGACCAGCCGCGCCGAGGGCTTTGGCAAGGAGGTCCAGCGCCGCCTGACCATCGGGGCCTATGTGCTGTCGGCCGGATTCTACGACGCCTATTACGTCCGCGCGCTCAAGGTCCGCCGCCGCATCGCCATGGATTTCGACGCCGTCTGGGACAGGGTCGACGCCATCCTGACGCCGTCGACGCCGTCGGCCGCCTTCGCGCTGGGTGACAGGCAGATCGATCCGCTGCAGATGTATCTGAACGACATCTTCACCGTCACCGCCAACCTCGCCGGCCTGCCGGGCATCTCCGTCCCCGCCGGCGTGGACAAGGGCGGCCTCCCCCTCGGCCTTCAGGTCATCGGCAAGGCGCTGGACGAGGCGACGGTCTTCCAGGTGGCGAGCGCGCTGGAAGACGCGGCGGGGTTCGTCGCGAAGCCTGAGAAGTGGTGGTGA
>JBBRFV010000190.1:0-5165 GCA_038241335.1 Caulobacterales bacterium
CCAATGTCATCTGGCCAGCCATCAGCGCCACCAGTTCCTTTACGATCGACAGGCCCAGCCCGGTGCCGCCAAACCGCCGCGTCGTGCTGCCATCGGCCTGTTCGAAACTGTTGAACACCCCCGCCAGCCGGTCAGGAGCGATGCCGCAGCCGGTGTCGTGCACGGCGACCGCCAGCCGGCCCTCCGCCCAATCAACGACGACGGCGATCTCGCCTTCGTCGGTGAATTTCACTGCATTCGACACCATGTTGAACACGATCTGCTGCACCCGCAGCGGATCGGTGCGCACGGCCTCGGGCACGGCCGTATCAATGCGGACCGTAAACCGGATGCCCTTGTCCGTCGCCTTGGGCTCCCACAGCCGGCGCATCGAGGACAGCCGGTCGCGCAGCGCCATCTCGGCGCTTTCCAGCTCCATCTTGCCGGCCTCGATCTTGGAGAGGTCGAGCACGTCGTTGAGCAGGCCCATCAGTACGTCGCCGGCGTCGATCAGCATCGAGACGTGTTCGCGCTGACCAGGGTCCAGCCGCGTGCGGCGCAACAGGTTGGCGGCGGAGATCACCGCATTCATCGGCGTTCGGATCTCGTGGCTGATCACGGCGAGGAAGTCCGACTTGGCCGCGCTGGCCTCCTCGGCCTTGATGCGGGCGTCCTGCTCCGAATCGCGCGCCGCCTGAAGCGCGCCCGTGGTCATCGAGCTCTGACGCACCGCCACGACCAGATGGCTCATGTAGAGCAGGCATCCGATGGCGATCAGCATCTCGTGCCAGTGTCCCCCCACGATGGCGCCGACGATGGGCAGGCCGAGGAAATAGGTGGCGTGGGGCGCGACGGCCGAGATCAGGATCGGGCGGGCATGGTGCATGTGCAGGCTGACGTGCAGCAGGCCGCCCGCGCATTGGACCATGGCGAACAGCCGTCCGACCTCGCCGCCCTCGAACCACATATATGCTGTGATGCCGGCGTAGACGGCCACGCCGAGCACCGTCGTCACGCAGGCCAGGGCGATGTACGCCGGGCCCGGCGTCCGTTCCGGATGGAGCCGGAAGCCCCTGAACACCGCCCAGTCGATCCCCTGGGTGACCAACACCGCAACGAACCAGATCATCGGCCAGACGCCGGGTATGATGAACCAGGCGGTGGCGCCGATGAAGGCCGCCAGCGCGATCCGGGTCTTCAACTCCCGGCGCCGCACCAGCGACACTGTGGCATAGGCGCTGGTCGTCATGAATCGTCGCCCCTCCTCCATCGAACATCGTGGAAATTCTGAAAGGAAGGGTTGCCAACCGGGATGACCGCGCCGGGGAACGGAGCTATGGAACGTGGGAAACCCATTGCGCGTTGAAACGCCGATCCGGGGGAGACATCTGATGAAACGCCTTATCGCCCTTTTCGCCGCTGTCGGCGCGATGGCCCTCGCCGCCTGCGACGACCCTGCTCCGGGGGACAGCCAGCCGGACGTGACCCCGCCGCCGGCCGAACAGGCGGCGCCGGCTGTCGAGGACACGGCGGCGCCCGTGGTCGCCCACGCCGCGCCGCCGCCCACGGACCCCAGCACCCTGCCGCCGGAAAAACGCACCTCGGAGGAAAGCGTTAAGCCGGACAGCGACACCCTGTTCTACTAGGCGGTGACGCCGCCGCGGGGGCGGTCCATGGGGCGAGCCGGGACGCCGTCCCTGCGTCCCGCTGACGAAGGTTAGAGTTTGACGTCAAGGTTCGCCCTGTTCGTGATCGGATTCGCGGGTTCGGCGCTGTTCGCGACGGCGGCCGCCGCCGCCGAGCCTAAGGCCCTGATCCGCGGCGACCTCGACGGCGATCTCCGCGCTGAACTGGTCCGGGCTATCGGCGAGACGGATTCGCCCCCGGCCAACCGGTTTGAGGCTCGCCGCCGGGCCCGTTCGGCGATGGAGGCCGCCCAGGCGCTGCTTCGGTCCGAGGGTTATTACCAACCGATCCTGGAGGATGTCGTCGAGGGCGAGGAGACCCCGGTGGCCATCGTCAGCATCACTCCCGGCCGCCGCTTCGTCCTGGCCGTCCCCGCCCTGCAGTGGATCGACCCCGCTCCCGACGCCGGGACCGATCGGGCCGTGCGCGACGATATCCGCCTGACGCCCGGCGATCCCGGCCGCGCCGTCGAGGTCATCGCCGCCGAAGGCCGCATCGTCGCCGGCCTGACCCGTCGCGGCTACGCCGACGCCAGGGCGGCGCCCCGACGCGTGGTGGTCGATCACGCGGCCTTCACAGTCCAGCCCACCTACAACGTCGCTGCAGGGTCCCTGGTGAGGCTGGACGGGGTGCTGCTCGACACCCGCGGCTCGACCAATCCGGCGTGGGTCGCGGCGCTGGCGCCTTGGCGCGAAGGCCAGGTCTATGATCCCGACGATGTCGGCGAACTGGAACGGCGGCTGCTGGAGACCGGGGTCTATGACGGCGTCGGCGTGGCTCTGGCGCCCGCGGATCAAACCAACGCAGACGGCAACCGTCCGGTCATCGTCACCCTGACTGACCGGCCGCGCTGGATCCAGGAAGTGGGCCTCACCGTATCGACCGCCCGCGCGACGGTGAGCGCCGGCACGACGACATCGACCACAGGCGGATCGGCCATCGAGGGGACCTGGACCTATCACAACCGGTTCGGCCGCGCCGACACCCTGGCGTATCAGGCCCGGCTGGCCGATATCGACAGCCGCCTCGGGGTGGAGCTGACCTTGCCGCACTGGCGCCGGCCGGGCCAGACGCTGACTCTGGGCGCCGCCCTCGTCAACGAAGACACCAACGCCTACCGCCGGTCCGCCGCCGTCCTTCACGCCGATGCTCGCCAGCGACTGGGCCGCTCGTCATGGTACAGCTACGGCGTCGGCGTCGATGTGGGCCAGTATGACGAGAACCGCTTCGACCCCGTCACCCTGTCGCCCATCAATTTCAACCGCGACCTGATCATCCTGACCGGCCGGGGCAGCGTCTATCTTGACCACGCCAACGATCCGCTGGACCCGATCACCGGCTGGCGCGTGAGCCTTTCGGTCCAGCCGACGGCGGTGGCCGGCGAGGACACCGTCGCCTTCCTGCGCGCGGAAAGCCAGGTCACCGCCTACCTGCCGCTCGAGAAGGCGGCCAAGACCGTCCTGGCCGGCCGGATTCGTGTGGGCGGCATCATCGGCGGCAGCGAGCTGACCGTCCCTTCCGACCGCCTGTTCTATTCCGGAGGCGCGGGTTCGGTGCGCGGCTATGCGTACCAGGGCGTCGGCCCGCGCCTGCCCGACAATACCCCGCGCGGCGGGCTCTCCCTGTTCGAGAGCTCGGTCGAGGTGCGCCGCGATGTCGGCCATAATTTCCAGGCCGTCGGCTTCGTCGACGCCGGCTCGATCGGCTTCCAGGAAACCCCCAACCTGAACAACCTGCGCTACGGCGCCGGCCTGGGCGTGCGCTACAAGCTGCCGTTCGGTCCCATCCGCGCCGACATCGCCTTCCCGCTCGACCGGCGCGACGGCGACGCCGCCTTCCAGGTCTACGTCAGCATCGGACAGGCGTTTTGACCGGGATCACGTCGCCGCCCGAAGGCCCGGAGGTTCCGGACACGCCGGCTCAGGCGAAGCGCAAGCGCACCCGTCTGCAACTCGCGGCATTCATCGCCGGGATCGCCACGGCCGTCGTCCTCGCCCTGCTGGTCGTCGGCCTGGTCGGGGGGCGGATGTATCTGTTGTCCGGACCGGGCCGTGACCTGGTGACCAGCTTCGTGGCGGGCAAGAAGATCGGTCGTTACGGCCGCATCAACGTAGAGGGCGTGCGCGGCGACCTGTTCGACGACTTCACCATCGACCGCGTCACCGTCACTGACGCCGACGGCGTCTGGCTCGAAGCGCGCAAGGTCCATGTCGACTGGGACTGGTGGCCGCTGATCGCTCGCCGGTTCCACGCCACCCAGATCGACGCCGAGGTCATCCGCCTGATCCGCAAGCCGCTGGTCGAGCCCTCGACAACTCCGCCCAAACCGCTTCCGATCTCGGTCGATATCGACCAGTTCTCGAGCAACGTCGAATTGCTGCAGGGCTTCAGCCAGGAGTACGGGCGCTGGCGGCTGACCGGCGACGCCAAGGTTCCCCGCGCTGGCGCCAAGACGGCCTCGATCAACGCCTTCAGCCGCACACGGCCCGGCGACTATCTGCGCCTCGCCGCCACCGTCGGGGGCCGGCTGGACCAGACCCGGATCAATCTGAGCGCCCGCGAGGCCCAGGGCGGTCCGATCGCCGGCGCGCTCGGCTATTCGCCCGACAAGCCGTTCGCGGCAGCGGCCGTCGTCAACGGCCAGATCGTCGACGCGGTCGTGCGCACCGGCGACTTCACCCCCCTTACGGTCAAGGGCCGCTACGGGCCGGAAGGAGCGCGGATCAGCGGCTATTTCAACTTCTCCGGTTCGACGTTGCTGCAGCCCTTCGTCACCCGTATTGGCCGCACCGCCCGCTTCGGTTTCGCCACCGCGCCGGACACCGACCACGACGGCATGCAGGGCGTGGCCTGGCGGCTCGTGGCCGACAACATCAACTCCCATGCAGCGGGCGTGGTCAGCCTCAAGAACCGCAACGCCCCCGACGGCGTCCGCCTGGAGATATCGACGCCCTCGCTCAGTCGGCTGGCCGGCGCCCGCTTGGCGGGTCCGACGGCCTGGACCGGCGTGTTCCGGGGCGACGCGACCAACTGGCGGCTGGCCGGCAGCGCCAGCCTGATCGGCGCGGATCTGTCCAGCTATCGCGCCGGGCGCCTCTCTGGTCCCCTGAACATCAGCGCCAGGGCCGGTCGATTCGACATCGACGGCGACATCCGCGCCACGGGCGGTTCCAACGCCGGCGTCGTCGGCGCCCTGCTGGGAGCGGCGCCGGGCGTCCGCTTCGCCGCCACGCGCCAGACCGACGGCGCCCTGCTGTTGCGCAGCATCGACCTGCACGGACAGGCCCTGACCCTGACCGGCTCCGGCGCCCGCGCGCTCAACGGCGGTCTCGGCTTCCGCGGGCGAGGCGAGATCACCGATGTTTCCAGGATCCGGCACGGCGCCCGGGGCGCCTTCGGCGGCCCGATCACCGCCAGCAAGGGCAAGGGCGCCGCGCCTTGGCGCGTCGTTTTCGACGGCCGTGGACGCGGCCTGGCCGTCGGCATGGCGGAACTGGACC
>JBBRFV010000191.1:0-5164 GCA_038241335.1 Caulobacterales bacterium
TATACACAACCTTATACACTCTTTCCATTCACGACGCTCTTCCGATCTGCCATCTTGCTGTCCTGGACGCCCGACAACCCGGTGCTGTTGGCGTTGGCCGCCGGCGACCGCGACGCCTTCGTCGAGGCCGAGATGGCCGAACGCGAGGCCGCCTCCCTTCCTCCCTACGGCAGGCTGGCCGCCCTGATCATCTCGGGCGAAAACGCTGTGGCGGTCGACAAACTTGCCACCGATCTGGCCGCGTCCATTCCCAACGCTGAACGGCTGGAGGTCTACGGCCCCGCCGACGCGCCCCTGGCCCTGATCCGGGGGCGACGGCGCAAACGGCTGCTGGTCCGCGCCGACCGCGACGTCGACCTGCAGGGCTTCCTGCGCGTCTGGCTGGCGCGGGTGAAGGTTCCGGGATCCGTCCGCCTGCGCGTCGACGTGGACCCGTATTCGTTCCTGTAAAACACCAACCATCGCGCTCAAGCAGCGAGCGACCGCGTCGCGAGCGTTAGCGCCCAAGGGAAGGCGGCTTCAGCCGCCGAAACACCACGCCAGCACGGCCTTCTGGGCGTGGATGCGGTTCTCGGCCTCGTCCCAGACCAGCGACTTCGGACCGTCGATGACGGCGTCGGTGACCTCTTCACCGCGGTGGGCGGGCAGGCAGTGCAGGAAGACTGCGTCGCTGTTGGCCGCGCCCATCAGGGCGTCGTCGACGCCATAGCCCTCGAATGCTTCCAGGCGGGCCTCGTAGTCGCTGTCGCCCATCGACACCCAGGTGTCGGTGACGACGACGTCGGCGCCGGCCACGGCCTGGTGCGGGTCGCTGGTCAGGGTGACGTGATTGCCGCCCCGGGCCAGGTCGTGAAGGTCTGGGTGGTACTCGGCCGGGCAGGCGACCTGCAGGTGGAAGCCCAGTTTCGGGGCCGCGTGCATGAAGCTGTGGCAGACGTTGTTGCCGTCCCCGACCCAGGCGATCGTCTTGCCCTTGATCGGGCCGCGGGCCTCCTCGATAGTCATGAGGTCGGCTAGGATCTGGCACGGGTGCGAACGGTCGGTCAGGCCGTTGATCACCGGCACGGTCGAGACGCGGGCGAATCGTTCGACGTCCTCGTGGTCGTTGGCGCGGATCATCACCGCGTCGACCATCCGCGACAGCACCCGGGCGGTGTCCTCGACCGGCTCGCCGCGACCCAGCTGCATGTCGCCGGCGTTGGCGATGATCGAGGCCCCGCCCAGCTGGCGGATGGCGGCGTCGAAGCTGAAGCGTGTGCGGGTCGAGTTCTTCTCGAAGATCATCGCCAGAACACGGTCCTTCGCCGGGGCGTCAGCGTCGACGCGGCCCTTCGGCCAGCCCTTGCGAGCCGCCTTGCGGGCATGGGCGTCGTCGAGGATGGCGCGCAAGTCTGCGGCTTCGAGCCGGTGGATGTCGAGGAAGTGGCGGACCATCAGGCCGCGGCCATCTTGCCGCGCGCGAACTCGCAGGTGCGCTCGAAGCGCTCGACCACTTCGCGGGCTTCGGCCAGCGTCAGGTTCAGCGGCGGCAGGATGCGGCAGCAGTTGTCGCCGCCGCCGGCGACCAGCAGATGCTGTTCGTCGCGCGCCCAGCCCATGAATTCCCGGTTGTTGGGGACCAGTTTGACCCCGATCAGCAGGCCCTTGCCGCGCACGTCCACGATGACATCGGGGAAGCGTTCCTTCAGCCCGTGCAACTGCTGCTTCAGATAACCGGCGATCTCGTTGACGTGGGCCAGCGTCTCCGGCTTCGAGATCTCGCCGAATGCGGCGGCGCCGACGGCCATGGCCAGCGGATTGCCGCCGAAGGTCGAACCGTGGGCGCCGACGGTCATGCCCTTGGCCGCCTCGGCCGTGGCCAGGCAGGCGCCGATCGGGAAGCCGCCGCCCAGGGCCTTGGCGACGGCCATGATGTCCGGGCCCATGCCGGCCCATTCGTGGGCCCACAGCTTGCCGGTGCGGCCCATGCCGCACTGGACCTCGTCGAAGATGATCAGCACGCCGTATTCGTCGCACAGCTCACGCAGGCCGCGCAGGCACTGCTCGGGCATGGCGCGGCACCCGCCCTCGCCCTGCACCGGCTCGACGATGATCGCCGCCGTCGTCGGCTGGGCGATCGCGGCCTTGATGGCGTCGTGGTCGCTCCAGGTGAGCTGGTGGAAGCCCTCCATCGGCGGGCCGAAGCCGTTGGTGTAGCTGGGGTTGGCGGCGGCGTTGATGGCCCCGTAGGTGCGGCCGTGGAAGCTGCCGTCGAAGCCGTAGATGTCGATCCGCTCGGGCTGGCCGTTGGCGGAATGGAATTTCCGCGCCGTCTTCAGCGCGCACTCCACCGCCTCGGTGCCGGAGTTGGTGAAGAACACCACATCGGCGAAGGACTTCGCGCACAGGGCGTCTGCGAGGGCTTCCTGACCGGGGATCTTGAAGATGTTGGAGACGTGCCAGAGCTTTTCCGCCTGATCCTTGAGCGCCTGCACCAGGATCGGATTGGCGTGGCCCAGGGCGTTGGTCGAGATGCCCATGACGCAGTCGAGGTATTCCGTTCCGTCCTTGCCCCACAGACGCGCGCCCTGACCGCGATCCACCTCCAGCGGCGCGCGGTTGTAGACAGCCATCAGATGTTCGGTGGACACGGGGAGGCCTCCAAAAGCGAGACGGCCCCGGCGCGAAACGCGTCGGGACCGCTTGAAAAAGGGTCAGGCCTTGTCGGACGAGGGGGGCGGATAGTCAACACCGCCCCGGACCTCAGCTCTTCAGTCGCCAGCCCGATTTAAACACCGCCCAGCAGGCCCAGGCCATGGTCAGGGTCAGGACCGCGCTCATCACCACGCCGATCATGACGCTGCCCTCCGCATGGCCGATGAAGCCAGAGCGGAAGCCGTCGATCATGTAGAAGATCGGGTTGAAATGGCTGATGGTCGCGAATGGCTCGGGCAGTTTCTCGACCAGGTAGAAGGTGCCGGACAGGAAGGTCATCGGCATGATCAGGAAATTCTGCACCGCCGCCAGCTGATCGAATTTCTCGGCCCACAGTCCGGCGAAGACGCCGAGCATCCCCATCATCAGCGAGGCGGTCAGGCCGAACCACAGGATGGCGAAGACGCTGGTCACGCTCAGGTGGGCGAAGGGCAGGACGCAGATCGCCGTCACCAGTCCCACGGCGATGCCGCGCGTCGCGGCCCCCAGCGAGAAGCCGATGGTCAGCTCCAGCGGGCTCAGCGGCGGGGTCAGGAAGTCGGTCGCCGTGCCCATGATCTTGGCCTGGATCAGGCTGGACGAGGCGTTGGCGAAGGCGTTGTTGAGGATGGCCATCATGATCAGGCCGGGCGCCACGAATTCGGCGAACGGGGTGCCGTCGATCGGCGGCCGCGAGCCCTTCAGCGCGACCACGAAGACGAGCATGTAGAGCAGGGTGGTGACCACCGGGGCGGCCACCGTCTGCGCCCCCACCTTCCAGAACCGCCGCACCTCCTTGAGGTAGAGGGTCTTCACCCCCTCCCAGTTGACGCCGTCGTAGCGGCGGGGCTGCGGCAGGCCAGCGGGACGGGTCGAGGCGAGATCAGTCATGGGGGGCAGATGCGGCCTGTGCCCGCCGCATGCAAGAGGCCGGACCTCGACGGTGAGGAGTGAGCAAGGCGTGAGCCGGCGGTGAGCCCGGCACGGTCGAAACGCTCACCTCTCGCTCGCTCCCCACTTTCGCCTCGCAGCAACGCGGCGACCTTAACCATACCAGATGTGGTTCCTGTGGACGGAGTGATTCGCACATCTTGCGTCTGTTAAGGGCTAGTTTACGATTAGTGGTAGGTCGCGGGGCCGGGAGGAACCGTCGCCGCTAGATGTTGAATCCGCTTCCCGGAGGGCGACCCATGACCGCAGGCTGGACCGAAGACCGCGTCGGCTCACTGAAGAAGCTCTGGCTCGAGGGCCAGTCGGCCAGCCAGATCGCCAAACAGCTGGGCGGCGGCGTCACCCGCAACGCCGTGATCGGCAAGGTCCACCGCCTCGGCCTGTCGGGCCGGGCGGCTCCTTCGCAACCCGCGCGCGCCACCTTCCGCCCGTCGCGCCCGCGTCCTGCCGCACAACCGACCCAGGCTCCGTCGGCCCCGCGCCGCATCGAGGCGGTGCAGCCTCGTGCGCCGATGCAGGCCTCGGTTCCGGTCCCCATGCCCGACCTGCCGGGCACGGCCACGGTGATGACCCTGGGCGCCCATATGTGCAAATGGCCGATCGGCGATCCGTCCTCGACCGAGTTCAGCTTCTGCGGCCGCCGCGCCTCGGAAGGCGTCTACTGCGTCGAGCACGCCCGGGTGGCTTACCAGCCGCAGGTCCGCCGCGGCGGCAAGGACGGCGCTTCGGAGCTCGCACGCTCGCTCCGCCGCTACATCTAGGGGCGCTATCGCTCGCGACGCGGTCGCTCGCTACTTCAGCGCGGGCCGCGTCTCTTACGGATACATTTCTCGCGCTCAAGCAGGCGATAGCCGATAGCGCCCAATGAAATGTTACGAACGGCTCCTCAAGGAGCCGCCCGCCGCCCCGTCGCCGCACCCGCACGCGACGACGGGACCGGGGCGGGGCTGCGCTTTTCCGGGTTGACGCAGCCCCCTCTCCCCGCCGCGTCCTGTCGAAAGTCGACGCCGCCGCCCACACACTCATCATTTCGCGACAGGGTGGGTTCTCCGTGTTAGGGCGCTTGTGAGCATAAGCCCGCGCGAGCCCTGCCGCCTTGTCCTTTTTCCACGCCGGTTCCGCGCCCAGAGCCTTCGGCCCCCGACCCGGCGCCCTGCGTGACGGGCTGGATCTGGCGCCGGGGATGGCGGTCGGCGTCTTCGGCGGCTCGTTCAACCCCGCCCATGACGGCCACGCCCATGTCGCCGAGACCGCCATGCGCAAGCTGGGGCTGGACCGGGTGGTGTGGCTGGTTTCGCCTCAGAACCCACTGAAATCCAATCATGAGACCGCGCCCCTGGCCGCGCGGATGGCCTCGGCGCGGGCGGCGGCGGATCTGGCCGCGCGCGGGCCGTCGATGATCGTCTCGGATTTCGAGACCCGGGTGGGCGCCCAATGGACGATCGACACCCTGCGCGCCCTGACCGCCCGCCATCCGGGCGTGCATTTCGTCTGGCTGATGGGGTCGGACAACATGGCCGGCTTTCATCGCTGGCGCGGC
>JBBRFV010000192.1:0-5147 GCA_038241335.1 Caulobacterales bacterium
GGAAGGCGGGAGTCAAGCGCGCGCCCTTGCATCGCTACGCGGGTGACTGAGCGCTCAGGCAACGCGGGCCGGAGGCACGAGCGTCAGCGCCCTCACCTATGAATCGCGGGCCCAGCGTCGCCCAAAGCGACGCCTCGTGGAAGGCGTCGCCCGGAGCCCCGGTCCACGTGGATAACGCCCGCGACGTCTTTCCAGCACTGCGCCCGTCTCCAGCATCCTGCGGTCGTAACCGGTAAAAGCGGAGCATTCACCACCGCTTAGGACTCACGCGCAAGGATGGGTCTCACAAGGTCGCCCATGCTTAAGCTTACGCCCTCCGTCGCGCCGCCTCCGGCTTTGCTGCATCGACTCATCGCTGCGGGTTCCCTGCGCTACTGGATCATCGCCGGCTGGGCTCTGGCGCTGGCGACCTGCGCGCCCCTGGTTCAGACGGCCGTCTGGTTCGCGGCGACCACCGCGCTGGGCCTGTTACGCGGCTGGATCGATCAGCGGACACGGGGCGTCGAGGGCCGTCACGCCGCGACGTTGAGGCTGGCCATCGCCACCTTGTCGTGCATGGCGTGGGCCGCAGCCCCGATCCTGGCCCTGGAGGCGGGACGGGACCCCGGGGTGGTCGTCGCCATGGCCTTGCTGATTGCGGGCTATGTCCTTGTCTTTACCCAGATGCGCGCCGCCCCGCGTGAGGCGTTGATTGTCTCCTCGCCCTACAGCCTGGCCCTCGGCTATCTGTTCGTCCAGCTTTGGGGCGACCCTCTGTTCTGGGTCCTCGCCAGCCTGGTTCCCGTCATCGGCCTGTCGCTGCTGATCAAGGTCGTGGTGACCGAGATGAAGGATGCCCAGCTGGCGGCGGTGAACGCGGAACAGGCGAGGCTGATCGAAACCCTCGGTCGCGAACGGGACCGCGCCGATGCGGCGAACGCGGCCAAGTCCAACTTCCTCGGCGTCATCTCGCACGAGCTGCGCACCCCCATGAACGGCGTCCTGGGCGCCGCCGAGGTGCTGTCCTTGGGCGGCATGAGCCCGCACCAGGCCGAGATGATCGGCGTCATCCGCACCTCAGGCCAAAGCCTGATGATGCTGCTGAACGACATCCTCGACATCACCAAGATCGAGGCGGGTCAGATGAGTCTGGCCCCGGCCGATACGTCGATCGACGGCCTTCTCGAGCGGATAATCGGGCCGTTCGCCGCGCAGGCGCAGGCCAAGGGCGTGGCCTTCGAGGCGACGATGACGGGCGCCTGGCCGCCGGGCTTGCGGGTGGATGCGCTGGGGCCCGGCCAGATCGCGCATAACCTGCTCGGCAACGCCGTCAAATTCACCACGGCCGGCGCCGTCCGGGTGAACCTGCACGGCGATGTCCTGGGTGAGGGTCGTTGCGCGGTGACCCTGGCGGTGACCGACACCGGCATCGGCATCGCGTCAGGGGACATCGGACGGCTGTTCCAGCCCTTCAGCCAGGTCGACGATTCCTCGACCCGGCGCTTCGGCGGCACCGGCCTGGGTCTCAGCATCTGCCAGCGGCTGGCGGACATGATGGACGGTCGCATCGAGGTGCGCTCGACCCCGGGCGAAGGGTCGGTCTTCACCCTCCACGCCGTGTTCGATGCCTCGGGCGCCCAGCCGCTGGCCGCCGCCGGCTGACCGCTAGATGTGAATGGCGTGTCCGAGCGCCCGCAGCGACGCCTCGTGGAAGGCCTCGCCGAGGGTCGGGTGGACGTGGATGACGCCCGCGACGTCCTCCAGAACCGCGCCCATCTCCAGCATCTGGACGAAGCTGTTGGACATTTCGGCGACGTGCTGGCCGACGGCCTGGACGCCGAGCAGGCGGTGGTCGGTCTTCGACGCCAGCACCCGGACGAAGCCGCCGTCCTCGCCGGCCTCGATGGCCAGGGCGCGGCCGATTGCGGCCAGCGGGAAGACGGCGGTGATCACGTCGTCACGGCCCTCGACATCCAGCGGGCCGAGGCCGGCGGAGACGATCTCGGGCTCGGTGAAGCACACGGCGGCGATGGTCACCGGGTCGAAGCGTCTGTCGTGGCCCGCGATGATCTCGGCGACGACCTCGCCCTGCGCGCTGCCCTTGTGCGCCAGCATGGGTTCGCCGGTCAGGTCACCGACGGCCCAGACGTTGCGCATGCTGGTGGCGCAGCGGTCGTCGATCTTCACGAACGGCCCGGCCATGGCCACCCCCATGTTTTCCAGGCCCCAGCCCTTGGTACGGGGCTTGCGGCCCACGGTGACGAGGACCTTGTCGGCCTTGAGCGTGAGGGCGGCGCCGTCCCGGGTGGTGACGTTCAGCGATCCGTTCCCGAACGACCCGGCCTTGGCGCCCAGGTGCAGTTCGACGCCGTGCATCTCCAGCCATTTCTGGACCGGATCGGTCAGGGCCTTGTCGTAGAGCGGCAGCAGGCGGTCGGCCATTTCGACGATGACGACCTCAGCCCCCAGTTTGCGGAAGGCGATGCCGAGCTCCAGCCCGATATAGCCGCCGCCGACGACGACCAGTTTCTTCGGCACCGCCGACAGCGACAGCGCCTCGGTCGAGGAGATGACGTCGCCGCCAAACTTGAGGAAGGGCAGTTCGACCGGGTCCGAGCCGGTGGCGAGGATGACGTGTTCGGCCGAGATGGTGATGTCGCCCTCGGCGGTCTTCACCGTGCAGGTCTTGGCGTCCGAGAAAGTGGCCCAGCCCTTGATGACCTTGACCTTGGCCTTCTTCAGCAGGGCGGCGACGCCGTTGTTCAGCTTTTTGACGATGCCGTCCTTCCACGCCACCGTCTGCGACAGGTCGATGGCGGGCTTGGCGGCGGTGATGCCGAGCGTGCCGCCGGCGGCGGCCTTGCTAACCGTCTCGAATTTCGAGGCCGCGTGGATGATGGCCTTGGACGGAATGCAGCCGACGTTCAGGCAGGTGCCGCCGAGGCCGTCGCCGCCGTCGACGAGGATGGTGTCGAGCCCCAGCTGGCCGCAGCGGATGCCGGCGACATAGCCGCCAGTGCCGGCGCCGATGATGAGGACTTTGGTTTTAATCGCGTCAGCCATGGTTCTCAGTTCATCCAGAGGGTCGCGGGATGCTCCAGCAGGCCCTTGATGCGCTGGACGAAGACCGCCGCATCGTGGCCGTTGACGATGCGGTGATCAAAGCTGGAGGACAGGTTCATCATCTTGCGCATGACCATCTGGCCGTCCTTGACCACCACCCGCTCGGCGATCTTGTTGGGGCCTATGATGGCGACCTCGGGGTGGTTGATAATGGGCGTGTGGGTGATGCCGCCGAGGGTGCCCAGCGAGGTGATGGTGATGGTCGAGCCGCTGAGTTCGTCGCGCTTGGCCGAGCCGTCTTTCGCCGCGGTCGAGACGCGGGCGATTTCGAGCGCGGTGTCGTACGGGTCGCGGGCCTCGGCGTGGCGGACCACCGGCACCATCAGGCCGTTCGGCGTCTGGGCGGCGATGCCCAGATGCACGGCGGCGTGGGTCGTCAGAACGCCGGCCTCGTCATCGTAATGCGAGTTGATCGTCGGTTGGTCACGCAGGGCGACGACGATGGCGCGGGCGAGGAAGGGCAGGACGTTCAGCTTCGGCTGGTCCTTCTTCTTCGTCGCATTCAGGTGGGCGCGTAGCTCCTCGAGCGCGGTGACGTCGATCTCTTCCACATAGGTGATGTGCGGGATGCGGCGAACGCTCTCGGCCATCTTCTCCGCGATCTTGCGGCGCAGGCCGATGATGCGGGTTTCGGTGGTTCCCTCAGCCTTGGCGTAGTTCGAGGACGCCGATCCTCCGGACACGGACGATCCACGGCCGCCGGACGAGACGTAGGCGTCGAGGTCGGCGTGTTCGATGCGGCCGGCGGGGCCGGAGCCGGGGACGAAGGGGAGCTCGATCCCCAGATCGCGGGCGCGGTTGCGCACGGCGGGAGAGGCCAGCGGGCGTTGTCCGGCGGCGCGAGTGGTAAAGGCTTCGGCGACGGCCCTGGCGGGAGCCTTGGCGGGAGAGGCCGGGGCACCGGCCCTGGCGACAGGCGAGGTCGCAGGTTCGGCTTTGGGCGCGGGGGCGGCGGCCGGCGCGGGCACGGAACCCTGATTGCCCTTGCCCTCGACCTGGAAGCTGACCAGCGGTCCGCCGACGGCGATCTGCTGGCCGGCGTCGCCGTGCAGGGCGACCACGGTCCCGGCGACGGGAGAGGTCAGTTCGACGGTGGCCTTGTCGGTCATGACCTCGGCGAGCAGCTGGTCCTCGGTCACGACGTCGCCAACCGCGACATGCCAGCCGACCAGTTCGGCCTCGGCGGTGCCTTCGCCGACGTCGGGCAGTTTGAAGACGTGGTTGGCGCCCACGGCGGCCTTGGCGGCGGCGGGCGCAGCCTCGACCTTCGGCGCTTCAGCCTTGGGGGCCGGAGCGGCTTCGGCCTTCGCGGGCGCCGGAGCGGCCTCAGCGGACGCATTCCCCGCCCCCTCGACCTCGAACTCCACCAGCGGCGAGCCGACGGCCAGCTGCTGGCCCGGTTCTCCGTGGGCCGCCAGCACCTCGCCCGCCACCGGCGAGGTCAGCTCGACCGTGGCCTTGTCGGTCATGATGTCGGCGATGATCTGGTCCTCGGCGACGAGATCGCCGACCTTGACGTGCCAAGCGACCAGTTCGGCCTCGGCGGTGCCTTCGCCCACGTCGGGCAGTTTGAAGACGTAGCGGCCCATCTCAACGCCCTCCGGTCATGACGGCCTTCAGGGCCGTTGCGACCCGCTCGGGGCCCGGGAAATATTCCCACTCGAAGGCGTGCGGATAGGGGGTGTCCCAGCCGGTCACCCGCGCGATCGGCGCCTCCAGATGATAGAAGCAACGCTCCTGCACCAGGGCGCTGAGCTCCGCTCCGAACCCGGACGTTTTGGGGGCCTCATGCACGATGACGCAGCGGCCGGTCTTCCTGACGCTGGCCTCGATCGTCTCGATGTCCAGCGGCACCAGGGTGCGCAGGTCGATGACCTCGGCGTCGACCCCGGCGTGTTCCGCGCCCGCGAGCGAGACCCAGACCATGGTGCCGTAGCAGAGGATGGTGACGTCCGCCCCCTCCCGCGTGATCCGGGCCTTGCCGATCGGCTCGACGTATTTGCCGGTCGGGACCTGGGCCAGGGCCTGGGCCTTCCACGGCGACA
>JBBRFV010000193.1:0-5100 GCA_038241335.1 Caulobacterales bacterium
GCCAGTTTCATCTTGGTGAAAAGCTGTTCCAGCGGAGCGGTCGTGATCAATTGCACGGCCTTGGCCCCCGCCGCAGGCAACGGGTGGAGCCCCGCGTTGACTGCCAGAAGCTCGAACACCGACTGGTGGCCGTTGCCATAGGCCGCCTGGACCGCGGTCGCGGCCTTGTAGGGCTGGATCAGGAACAGCTGGATCGGACCGGCGAAGTAGAAGCAGACGAGGAAGGCGATGAAGAAGGCGATCATGCAGACGATCAACCGCTTCCGCAGCTCGATCAGGTGATCCATCAGGGGTGCGCGCGACGCCTCGATCTCGGCCTCGTCCTTGTCGAGCCGGCTCACAGGTCGACCGCCTTTTTGCGCGGCGCGCGGGTCGTGGGCGTCTTCACGGTCGCGGATTTCGGCTTGGCGATGGCGGCGCTCTTTGCGGCGGTCGGCTTGCGGGCGCGGGCCGGCTTCGGCGTGGGGGGAGTTTCCGCCAGCGGCGCCATCACGGGCGGACTGTCCGGCCATTCCTCGGGACCGGTCAGGACCGGGTGGGGCGGCGTCGCATCATAGGGCCGGCCCAGATCGTCGCGAATGTCCTTGAAGGCCGCGTCCGCATCGGCGCCGAGGGCGTAGACGCCTTGGCCTGTGCGCAACGCCTCGACCTCCTTGCGCAATTCATCCAGTTCCGACTGTCGAGCCATCTCGTCGAAGCTGGCGCGGAATTCGTTGGCCATGCCCCGCGCCTTGCCGACCAGCTTGCCCAGCTTGTGCAGAAGCATAGGCAGCCGTTCGGGTCCCACGACAACGAGGGCCACGATGGCGATCACCAGATATTCCATGCCCCCGATGCCGGGGCCGAGATCACCCATCCGTCAGACCCTTCGACGCGCGACGGCGATCAGTTCTTCAGGTCTTCTTTTTCCGCGTCGGTGCGCGGCAGGGCGCCGGCGCGTTCGTCGCGCGGCTTGTCGTCGTCGGTGTCCTTGAGGCCATCCTTGAACGCCTTAACGCCCTTGGCGGCGTCGCCCATCAGCCCGGACAGCTTGCCGCCGCCTCCGAACACGACGAGCACCACGATGACGATCAAGGCGATGTGCCAGATGCTGAGCGCGCCCAAGGGAATTCTCCTGAATCGGACCGATCCGCGGTCCGCGATAATGTCTCGCCGCATATAGGCGGATCGGTGGCGCGACGCCAAGGGATTGCCGCGTCAGGTCGCCGCGCTGTTTGCGCGAATCCACGCCGCGAGCGTTTCAATACCGATTTGGCCTGCGGCGACGCCAAACATGGTGTTGATGGCCTCGACACGATCCGCCTTCAGCCGCGCGCCGTTCAGAGCAAGGAAAAGGACCATGGACTGATAGGCTGCGCGCTTGTTGCCATCCACGAAGGGATGGTTGGACGCGACCCCCACGGCATAGGTCGCCGCCAATGTCGCCAAGCTGGTTTCCTGCTCGTAGGCGAACCGTTTTATCGGCCTCTGGAGCGCCGATTCCAGCAAGCCTTCATCCCTGATTCCGCCGGGACCGCCGTGCAAGGCCAAGGAACGATCATGCAGTACAACGATCGCTTCCTTCTCAAGCCAGATCGGTTCGGGCGCCGTCACTTCGCCAAGGCGCGGAAAACGTCGCGATGCTCATCCATAAGCGCTTCGCCCAAGGCGATCTGCTCCTGGACCTTGTTATCGTAGGGTGAAACCCGCATCGATCCGTCCGGGCTGCGGGTGAGATAGAGAGTCGCCCCCTTTTCGACGCCCAGTTCAACGAGCGCCTCCCGAGGAAAGATGGCGCCGACCGAATTGCCGACTTGCGTTAGTTTGAGCGCGATCATTTCTGGTTTCCCTCACACCGCTCTATATAACATACGTTATAACTCTTTGCGAGTCGCCCTTGTCTCACGTCATCATCCACACCGACGGCGCCTGCAAGGGCAATCCCGGGCCCGGGGGCTGGGGGGCGATCCTGCAGACGGGCGGCGGCCATGAGAAGGAGTTGTGGGGCGGCGAGGCGCTGACGACCAACAACCGCATGGAGTTGATGGGGGCGATCAGGGCGCTGGAGGCCCTGAGTCGGCCGTGCCGCGTCGACCTGCACACCGACAGCAAATACGTCATGACCGGCATCACCGAATGGATTCGGGGCTGGAAGGCGCGCGGCTGGAAGACGGCCGACAAGAAGCCCGTCAAGAACGAGGATCTGTGGAAACGGCTCGATACGGCCCGGGAACGCCATGAAGTCAAATGGCACTGGGTCAAGGGACACGCCGGCCACGCGCTCAACGAGCGCGCGGACGGCCTGGCCAATCGCGGGGTGGACGAGGTGCTGGCCGGTTAAGCCGGACGCACCTTCAGTCGGGAGCCGGACGCGTCCTCGACGATGACGCTCTCGCCCACCGCCGGTCCCGCGCCCTCGATCTCGGCCGACCATTCGGCCCCCGAGACGAACACCCGGCCCCGGCCGTCGACGAACGCATGGGTGACCCGGGCGCGCTCGCCGACCAGACGGATGTCGCGGGCGTTGATGTCCGGATGGTCGTCCGGGTTGACCCGCTGGATCAGCCGCCGCGAGGCGACGGTCAGGATCACGGTGAGGACGCCGAAGATCAGCACCTCGACGCCGAAGCCGAGCCTCAGGCCCAGCGCCGTCATCACCGCGACCACGCCCGCCGACACCGCCGGCCAGAGCAGCCATTCGGTCGAAAAGGCGGCCTCGATGGCCAGCAGGACGACGCCGAGCGCCAGCCAGACCCAGAACGGTTGGGCCGCATACATGTCGGTGAAGGTCTGCATGGCCTAGCCCGCCCTGGGGGTGGTGGGCCGCGGCGGACGCGGCGGCGCGGGAGGCGCGGACCGGGGCGTCGCGGGCGCCGGGGCCGACGGCAGTGAGACGGCGCCGTCGCGGCGGGCGCCCTGCTGGTCCGTGGCCAGGCCGACCAGCTGGCCGATGCCGGCGATGGTGCCCACGAGCGCGCCCATCTCGGCGGGCACGATCACGGTTTTGGCCGTCGGGTTGCGGGCCAGTTCGGCGAAGGCCTCGACGTATTTCTGGGCGACGAAATAGTTGATCGCGTTGACGTCGCCGGCCTCGATCGCGTTCGACACCATCTCGGTGGCCTTGGCCTCGGCCTGGGCCAGACGCTCGCGCGCCTCGGCGTCGCGGGAGGCGGCTTCCTTGCGCCCCTCGGCCTGGAGGATGGCCGACTGTTTGGCGCCTTCGGCGCGGGCGATGGCGGCCTGTTTCTCGCCCTCGGCCTCGGTGATGATGGCCCTCTTCTCGCGCTCGGCCTTCATCTGACGGGCCATGGCGTTGGTGATGTCCGCCGGCGGGGTCAGGTCCTTGATCTCGATCCGGTTGACCTTGACGCCCCACGGCTCGGTGGCCGCATCAATCACGGTCAGCAGGCGCGAGTTGATGGAGTCGCGCTGGAACAGCACCTCGTCCAGCTCCATCGAACCGACCACGGTGCGCAGGTTGGTCATGCACAGCTGGGTGATGGCGTATGGCAGGTTCTCGACCCGGTAGGCCGCCGATGACGCGTCCATGACCTGGATGAAGACGATGGCGTCGACCTTCACCATGGCGTTGTCCTTGGTGATGACCTCCTGCTGGGGCACGTCGAGGACCTGCTCCATCATGTTCATGCGCCGCCCGATGCGTTCGACGAACGGCTTCAGCAGACTGATGCCCGGCTTGAGGGTGCGGGTGTATTTCCCGAAGGTTTCGACCGTGAATTCGCGCCCTTGCGGCACGATCTTCACCACGCTCATGAGGAAGATGAGCGCGAAGACGACGACGACGGCGCCGACGACGGTAAGGGTCATGAAAAGCCTCCTTTTGGCTAAGGGCAAAGCTACTGCCGGGCGAACCGGGGCGCCATGAAAACCGGACGGCGAATTATGAACTCGCTGTAATGTTCGGCCGGTCCGCGGCTAAATGTGCACTCGGAAAGATGGAGTGCACATCGTGCACATTGTCCGCTAGATCCCCGCAGGGCGGGCCCACGGCCGCCATCTCCGATGTGCACTCCGAAAAGCCGGGTGCACATCGTGCACTTTCCAGTCCCTCCCTGCGACCGACGGACGGCCCGCTATCCGCGAGACTGTAGACGACTGCTACGCCAGATGCGGACGCAGGCGGCGGCGACTCTTCGCTTTCGCCATCCCGGCGACAGCCGGGACAAGGCGGCGCTGGTGCAAAGCGCAGGCGATCTGTCCGACCGCAGCGTCCGCGCACCTTCGCGCGCTCGCGCGCCCCGGGATGACGAAAGGTCTGGGTTACACACCCATCATCCGCGCGCCCTCGCGGATCACGCGCACCGTCTCGGACCAGTCCAGCAGCGTCCCGATCTCCGACAGCGGCACAAACCGCGCCTCCAGGGCGTCGTCGCCGGCCACGGGCTCGCCGGACAGCCAGCGCGCGGCGTAGTCGATCAGGACGTAGTGATGGCCCGGAAACAGGCCGTCGACGACGTCGATCAGGCCGGTGATCTCGGCCTCGACCCCGGTCTCCTCGCGCAGTTCGCGCAGGGCCGCGTCGATGGCGCGCTCGCCCGGCTCGATCCGGCCGCCGGGCAGGCTCCAGCTGCCCTGTTTCGGCGGTTTGCCCCGGCGGATCAGCAGGACCACGTCGCCCCTCAGGCAGACGACGCCGACGGCGGGGACGGGAGGCGACGAAGCGGGCATGGGTCGAGCCTAGCGCGGCGCCCGGGACTTTGACACAACTGGGGCATGCAGCCCCCCTCTCCCGCCGCTCTCGCCGCCCTGAAATCCGCGCTCGGCGACGGCGGCTGGACCGACGATCCGGCGCAGATCGCGCCGTGGCTGAAGGAATGGCGCAACCGCTGGGCCGGAAACACGCCCCTGATGTTGACGCCCCGCTCGACCGACGAGGTCGCCCGGGTGGTGACGATCTGCGGCGAGCACGGCGTGGCGATCACGGCCCAGGGCGGCGACACGGGCCTGGTCGGCGGCCAGATTCCCTATGGCGAGGTGCTGCTGACGACCCGCAAACTCAGGGTCGTGCGCGATGTGACGCCCCTCGACGACGCCATGACGGTCGAGGCCGGGGTGACCTTGCTGGAGGCCCAGCAGGCGGCGGCGGCGGCGGACAGGCTG
>JBBRFV010000194.1:0-5077 GCA_038241335.1 Caulobacterales bacterium
CGCCGCGAGCAGCACCAGGACGCCCTTTTGGCGCCAGGTCATCGGCGGACTGGCCGCCAGACGGGCCGGCTCGATGGTCCGGTCGAGGCGACGGCTCCAGACCACGAAGGCGAGCGCCACGATCATCAGCATGAAGACCGCATAGCCGCCGCTCCAGCCCAGCCGCTGGCCCGACAGGGTGGCGAGCGGCTCGATGAGGATCGGGTAGGACAGCAGGGCCAGGAAGCTGCCGAGGTTGGAGGCGGCGTAGAGCACATAGGGATTCTGGCCGTCGGCGTGGCCGGCGCGGACGCGGGCGTACCAAGCCTGCAGCAGCGGCGCGGTGGCCGACAGCACGGCGAAGGGCGCGCCGACGGACACGGCCAGCGTTGGCAGCAGCCAGCCGATCGGCGCCGCCGGGTTCGGGTCTCCCAGCCAGCCGTTGATATGCAGTGGCAGGAACAGGGCGGCCAACGCCAACAGGATGAGGTGGATCACGACCTGGGTCTTGATCGATCCGACCCGCTGCAGCGCGTGGGCGTAGGCGTAGCCGGCCAGAAGCGCCGCCTGGAAGAACACCATGGCGGTGTTCCACACCGACGGTGATCCACCCAGCATAGGCAGGACCAGCTTGGTCACCATCGGCTGGACCACGAAAACCAGCGAGGCCGAGGTGAAGATGGCCACGGCGAACAGGATCGGGGTGACCCGGTCGGCCGGATGTCCGGCGTTCGGGCTGACGCCCCCGCCCTTGCTGATGGTGGTGTCGCTCATGCCCGCCCCGTATGCTGACGCCGCCCCGGGCGCACGTCCGGACCCTAGACCGACTCGCCAGCCCCAGGGAAAGCCCCCGCATCATGTTTCCTGACGATATTGAGGCTCTCGCGCGAGCGGTGATCGGGCGCGGCGCGGCGGCCGGCCGGATGATCGTCACCGCCGAGAGCTGCACCGGCGGCCTGGTCGCCGGCGCCCTGACCGCTATCGCCGGCTCCTCAGCCGTCGTGGAGCGAGGTTTCATCACCTACAGCAACGCCGCGAAGACCGAGCTTCTCGGTCTTGAGACGAGCCTGATCGAGACTCACGGCGCCGTTTCGGAGCCGGTCGCACGCGCCATGGCCGAGGGCGCGCTCTTCCGATCGAGAGCGGCGATCGCGGTCGCCGTCACGGGAATCGCCGGCCCCGGCGGCGGTTCAGCCGACAAGCCGGTCGGCCTCGTTCATTTCGGCTCGGCCGGCCCCGCCGGCGTGCGGCACGAAGCGCATCGCTTCGGCGACATCGGCCGGGAGGCTGTGCGGCTGGAGAGCGTGCGCGTGGCGCTGAAACTGCTTCTGGAGCAGATGGAGGCATGATCGTCGACGCCCGGGGGCACCGCTGCCCCACGCCCAGCCTGAAACTTCAGAAGGCCATCCGCGAGGCCGCACCCGGCACGCGCATCGTGCTGCTGGCCACCGACCCGATGGCCCGGATCGACGTGCCCTTCCTGATGCAGGATCTGGGCGGCCGGGTCGTGTCGGTCGAGGACGCCGACGGCGTCCTGACCATCACCGTCGAGACGCCCGCCGCTCCGAAAGGCTGACCACGGTCTCGTCCGGCCCGCCGGGATCCAGCGCCGGAGCGCCTTTCGAACGGGCGAGTATCTCCATCTCGGTTGTGAAGGCCCCGCCGTAGAAGATGGCGTTGACGTTCCACGACAGCCAGATCAGCAGCACCACCACGGCCCCGACCGAGCCGTAGGTCGCGCCCAGCGGAGCGATCTGCTCGACATAGATGGCGCACAGCCACGACGAGATGGTCGACATCACCGTGGCGACCAGTCCGCCGGCGATCGACGGCGCCCAGGCCACCGGCGTGCGGTGGGACATGGCGTAGCGGTAAAGCATGGTCAGGCCGATCGCGAGCCCGAGCGCCGGCCACAGCCCGTCCAGCGCCAAGCCCCCGCTGCTGGCGGCCGCGACCGTTGGCCCTGCGTGCTCCATCAGCCGCGAGGTGACGACCGCGCCTGACACCACGGTGAACAGCGCAAAGGCGAACAGGGCGACGAAGAAGGCCAGCAGGTTGAAGCGGAAGAAGCCGTGCGGCTCGGTCTCGTCGTGAATCAGATTGAGCCCGGCCAGCAAGGCCTTGAAGCCCCGATGCGCCGCATAGCCGCCGACGACCAGGGCGAAGGCGCTCTGGGTCGAGACCGTGCGCGCCGAGGCGCTCGCCAGCCGTCCGATCTCGGCCAGGAAGATGGTGCGCGCCGCCGCCGGCATGACGTCGGCCAGGGCAGCCGCCTGCTCGTTGACCTGCCCGATCGAAAGCACGGCCTTGTAGAAGCCGATCAGGATGGCGATGGCCGGGAAGACCGCCAACAGGGCGAAGAACGACACACCGCCAGTGTAGAGCATCACGTCGCGGCCCCAACTGCGCGTGAAGGCCCTGACCGCAAGTCGGCCCCACAGGGCCGGCGCGGCCCAGCGCGCCGCCGCCTCGATATCCGTCTTCCCCTGCAACCCGGTCCCCAACGCAATCCTGAACCCATCAACCCTAACGCAATTCGTGGTTGGGGAAAGCGATCGCCGAACCCGTTGCCCTCACGCCTTCGGCATCGCTATGGTCCGCCGCCGCTCGACTCCCGGAAACGGAGTGCGGCTGGAGACGTCGCTCTTGAGTTCCGATCCGCGCATTCTGGTCATCGCCCCCGACGATGACCTGATCGGCCCCCTGTGTCAGGGGCTGGACGCGCTGGGCTGGCGCACCGTCACCGCCCGGTCCGTGGGCGGCGCGATCAGCGTACTGACCGACTGGCCACTTGAGGCCGCCATCATCGATTCACGAGCCCCCGGCGCGGACCAGACCGCAGACGCGATCCGCCAGACGGTGGCGCCCCGCCGCCTGCCGATGCTGACGATCGGGCCGCAAACCGGTCTGAGAGAGCCGTCCTCGCTCGAGATATCCATGTCCGCCCCCCCACACGCGGCCCAGGCCGCGCTCCGGCTGGAGTCGCTTGTCCGGGCCTCGATCGCCGAGGAGGAAATGACCATGCGCGAGGCGACCTTCGCCGCGCGCGGCGCTCCCCTGCCCATTCCAGAGATCGACGACACGCCCCTGCGCGTGCTGGCGGCGGGCAAGCCGGACCATCGCTTTCTGGCCCTGTCCAACGCCCTGACGGCGCTCGGCTGCGACGTGGTCGCCGCCCCGACGCCCTATACGGCCTTTGACTATCTGCATGAGCGGCCCTTCGACGCGGCCGTGTTGTGGGGCGCCGAGGATCATGCGCCGGCGCTGTCCATCGCCTCGGGCATGAAACGGAACACGCGGCTGTATCACATCCCGGCGGTGCTCTATCTGCGCGGGTCGGGCGAGATCAATCTGGCGGAGCTCTACAACCGCGGCTTCGCCGACGTGGCCGCCGCCGACACGCCGGAGGAGGAAACCGCTGAGCGCATCGCCGGGCTGGCGCGGGCCCATCGACGTCACGTCGCCATTCGCCGTTCGCTGGAAAGCGCCCGCGGCTCCGGCCTGACCGATCCGACCACGGGCCTGTTCACGACCGAACTGTTCGCCAGCCATCTGGCGCGTATCGCCGAGGGCGCGCGGCTGCGTCGCCGGCCTCTGTCCGTGGCCGTGTTGCGGGTCGCCGAGAGCGCCGCTGTGGTCGCGGCGCGCCGCGACGGCTGGCTCGATCGGGCCCTGCCCCAGATCGGCGCCATGGTCTCGCGCCTGATCCGAACCGAGGACACCGCCGCCCGTTTGTCCGCCGACGTCTTCGCTCTGGCCCTGCCGGCCACAAAGGGACCCGCCGGACGCATCGCCGCGGACCGGATCGCGGCGGTCATCGGCTGCACCGCCTTCGACGCCGGGCCGGACAAGACGCCGTTCGTCGTCGAGTTCGAGGTCGGTACGGCTGAGCTCCAGCCTGGCGAAAGCCCGGCGGCCGTTCTGGAGCGGGCCTCGGCCGCCGTCGTGCGAACGACCTAGGCCGCCCCCGCGACCCGCGCCAGATCTGCGGTGATGCGCTCGGCCACCTTCAGCCGGTCGTCGGCCGTGTCCCAGTCGCCCTTTACCACGATCTTCTGATCCGGTCGCAGCTTCCAGAAGGCGTGGTTCTTCTGGATCAGGCCGACCAGACCCATCGGATTCGGGAAGGCGTTGTTGCGCAGCGTCAACACCGCACCCTTGGGGCCGATGTCGATGCGCTCGATGCAGGCGGTCTTGCAGTTGGCCTTGATGCCGACGATGCGCAGCAGCTGTTTCGCCTCGTCCGGCAGGGGCCCAAACCGGTCGATCAGCTCGGCCGCCAGGGCCTCCCGCGTCTCGCTGTTCTCGGCGTCGGACAGGCGGCGATACAGGCTCAGGCGGACGTTCAGGTCAGGGACGTATGCCTCGGGGATCAGCACCGCCGCCCCGACGTTGATTGCCGGCGACCAGCCGCGGTCGACGACGCCCGCGCCCTCCCCCGCCTGGCGCAGTTCGGCGACCGCGTCCTCCAGCATCTGCTGGTACAGTTCGACGCCGACCTCCCGGATATGGCCCGACTGCTCGTCGCCGAGGAGATTGCCGCCCCCGCGCTGATCCAGATCGTGGCTGGCCAGCTGGAAGCCGGCGCCCAGGTTGTCGAGCGATTGCAGAACCTGCAACCGCCGCTCCGACGACAGGCTCATCGGCTTGTTCGGCGGCGTGGTCAGATAGGCGAATGCCCGCGCCTTGGCCCGGCCGATCCGGCCGCGGATCTGGTGGAGCTGAGCCAGACCGAACATGTCGGCCTTATGGATAATCAGTGTGTTGGCTGTGGGAACGTCGAGTCCGGACTCAACGATGGTCGTCGACAGCAACAGATCATAGCTGCCGTCGTAGAAGGCGCTCATCACGTCTTCCAGCTGGGTCGGCGACATCTGGCCGTGGCCGACGACAAATTTGATCTCGGGCACTTTCTCGCGAAGAAACTGCTCGACGTCCGGCAGGTCGCTGAGGCGCGGCACGACGTAATAGGCCTGGCCGCCCCGATATTTCTCGCGCAGCAAGGCCTCGCGGACCAGCACCGGATCCCACGGCGTGACATAGGTCCGCACCGCCAGACGATCGACCGGCGGGGTGGCGATGATCGACATCTCGCGGA
>JBBRFV010000195.1:0-5049 GCA_038241335.1 Caulobacterales bacterium
GCCGCGATGCGCCGCGCGCCGCGGCCGCCTCCGACGACGACGGCCCGACCGCCCTGCCCGGCTTCCTGACCCGCTCGTCGGCCCCTGCTCCGGCCCCGGCCGCCGCGGCGGTCGCCGAAGGTGAAGCGGCCGCGCCTCGCAAGCGCGCCACCCGCAAGAAGGCCGACGTCGCCCCGGACGAGAGCTGACCACCCTCACGCGAGTGTCCGCTTGACGGAGACTGCCGGGACTGGCCTTTGGGCGGCTTCGCGCCTCCCGGGAGCGTCCATGTTGCGTCCGTATCGTCTGCCCGCCGTCCTGGCGCTGGCCGCCGCCGTCCTGTCGGCCTGCGCCACGCCGGCCCCGCCGCCGCCGCCCCGCGGAGGGACCGCACCCGTACTGAGAGATTGGCGCGGCATCGTCACCGCCGCCGACCGCGACCGCTACAACCGCCGCGACGCCGCCTGGTCGCTGGCGCTGGAGCAGGCCCGCCGACAGCCCGGCTCGGGCGACCTGACCGGCCTCGGCGATCTCATCTCGCCCCGCGCCGCGCGCGCCGACGTCGCCCCGCCTCCGGGCGACTATCGCTGCCGCACCGTCAAACTGGGCTCCCAGGGCGGTGAACAGGGCCTCGGCTACGTCGTTTACGGTTGGTTCGCCTGCCGCATCCAGCAGACCCCCGCCGGCCTGAAATTCGCCAAGCTGACCGGGTCGCAGCGCCCGTCCGGCCTGCTGTTTCCCGAAGCGGACCGGCACATGGTCATGCTCGGCTCGCTGTCGCTCGCCGCCGAGCCGCCGGCCAACTCCTACGGCCAGCGCCCGGACCGCGACCTGATCGCGGTGCTTGAGCGAATCGGCGACGCCCGCTGGCGGCTGGTCATCCCCTGGCCGCAGAGCGAGTCGAACCTCGACCTGATCGAACTCGTCCCGGCGTGACGGACGGGCCTGCAAAGCGGCGCAAGGCTCTTGCCAAGCCCGCGAAAGCTCCCCGCCCCCGGACGCCCAAACGCCCCGTCGCCGAAAGCCCCGCCCCGGCCCCGGCCGCAAGGCCGACCCGACGGCCACGTCCGGCCGACATCGCCGTGATCGGCGCCGGGCCCACCGGCCTGGCTGTCGCCCTGATGCTGGCCCGGCAGGGTCGCCGCGTCATGGTCCACGAGCGCTTCGAGACCGCCCGGCCGATCGGCGCCGGCTTCATGCTTCAGCCCACCGGCCTGCATGTGCTCGACCGCCTCGGCCTGACCGCACAGGTGGAGGCGATCGGCCAGCCCATCGACCACATCTTCGGCCGCGAGGCGCGGCGCGGCCGGGTCGTGCTCGACGTCCGCTACAGCGATCTCAAGCGGCCCCGTCCGGCCATCGGCATCCATCGCGCGGCCATGTTCCGCATCCTGTTCGACGCCTGCGTCGAGGCCGGCGTCGACTTCGAGACCGGGCGCGAGATCGTCGTCGCGGACGCCGGTCATCTGGTCGATTCGGCCGGCCGTCGCAGCGCGGCCTTCAACCTCATCGTCGACGCCTCCGGCGCGCGATCGGCGATCGCCGCCCGCATGGGAATGCAGCGGACCGAACTGGCTTGGGGCGCGCTGTGGACAACCACCCCCTGGCCGGGCGCTCCCTTCGACGAGCGCGCCCTGCAGCAGGTCTATCTCGGCGCGACCCGCATGCTGGGCGTCCTCCCCTGCGGCGCCGCGCCCGACGACCCCGCCCGTCTCGCCACCTTCTTCTGGAGCCTGAAGACAGAGCTCTGGCCCCAGTGGCATCACCTCGGTCTCGAGGCCTGGAAGGAGCACTGCCTCCGCCTGTGGCCCGAACTGACCCCGGTGATGGACGCCATCACCGACCGCGAACAGCTGACGCTGGCCTCCTACGGTCACCACACCCTGGCCCGTCCCGTCGCCGACCGGCTGGCGATCATCGGCGACGCGGCCCATTCCACCAGTCCCCAGCTCGGTCAGGGGGTGAACATGGGCCTGCTCGACGCCCAGGCCCTCGCCGACGCCGTTGCGGGATCGCGCGACCTGTCCACGGCGCTCGACGCCTATGCCCGCGCCCGGCGCTGGCACGTGCGGCTGTATCAGGCCCTCAGCATCGGCTTCACCCCCTTCTACCAGGCCGATGGACGGCTTCTGCCGTGGGTGCGGGATCATGTGCTGGGCAAGATCGCGCGTGCGCCCCTCGCCCCGCGCCTGCTCGCCGCGACGGTCTCCGGCCTGCTGCTCGATCCCCGTCGGGGCTCCGGTCCGGACGAACCAGCCTGAACCGACGCCGCCGCCGTTCGTTGGTCGTCCTCAGCCTACGGAGCCTTCCATGCGGACCCTGATCGCCGTCGCCTCGCTCGTCGTCCTCGCCGCGGCCTGCAGCCAGAGCCCCGCGCCGTCCACGGACGATCCCGGGACAACGCCCCAGGACGGCCTCACCCCCGCCCCGCCCGTCCCCGACGCTGGAGCGACGCCGCCCGCGACGCCCGCGCCGGCCGGGGGTGAACAGGGCGGCGTGTCCGACTGGAAACAGGTCGCCAGCGCCGCCGACGCCGCCAACCTCGGCCGCCTCGACCAGGCCTGGCGTCTCGCTCGCGCCGAAGCTGAGGACAAGGGGTTCGCGACCCAGGTCGAGGCGCTGGGTCCGTTGGTCGATCCCAACGCCGGTCTGACCGGCCGGCTTCAGCCCGCGCCGGGGACCTACCGCTGCCGCACCATCCGGCTGGGGACGAAGACCGGGGCTGGCCTGGCGTTCAACGCCTACCCCTACTTCACCTGCACCGTCGAACTGACCCCGGGCGGCGACCTGATCCTGACGCGAACGACGGGCTCCCAGCGCACCCGCGGCCTGCTCTATCCGGACACGGATCGTCGCCTCGTCTTCATCGGCGCCCAGGCCTGGGGCATGGATGAGACGAGCTGGCCCCGCTACGGCGAGAAGCCTGTCCGCGACCAGGTCGGCGTCTTCGAGCGCATCGGAACCGACCACTGGCGCATGGTCGTGCCGTGGCCGCGCGTGGAGTCCAAGCTGGAGATCCTCGAGCTGGTGAAGTGACCGAACCTTGACCCCGGCCCCGCCCCCGGCGACCCTGTCCTCGCCGGGCGGTCCGGCTTCAGGGGGTTTTCATGCGCGGTGTCAGCGTCACGCTCGGTTCGGTCGTCGTCCTGGCGATCCTGCTCGCCGTCGTCATGGTCGGCTTCCCGACCTACAACGTCTATTCCAAGCAGATGAAGGGCAAGGCGGCCTATGAGGAGGCGGTGCAGAACCGCCGCATCCGCGTGCTAGAGGCCCAGGCCGCGCTCGACGCCGCCAAGCTGACGGCCCAGGCCGAGATCGAACGTGCCAAGGGCACCAACGAAGCCAACCGCATCATGTCGGTCAGCCTCGGCGGCCCCGACAACTACCTGCGCTGGGCCTATATCCACATGCTGGAAGAGACCGCCGGCCAGGGCGACCGCCAGATCATCTACCTGCCCACCGAAGCCGGCATGCCTATCCTCGAAGCGGGCCGACGGGCGACACCGGCGCCGGCGACCGCAGGGCGATAGGCGGCGGTCAAGCCGCAGTCCAACCCGGTCCCTGATCTTTCGTCATCCCGGCGAAGGCCGGGACCCGGCGGCGCGCGAGAGCGCGAACCTGTCGAAAGCGCGGTTGTCGGATCGCGCACCCGCAAGCGAGCACTTTTCCGGAATGACGAACGGACGAAGATCAGACCCTGGTCAGCTTCAGGTCCTGATAGTCGTAGCTGAAGTCCGCGTCCGGACTCAGCGCCTTCATCGTCGCCGTCTTCGCCGTCCCGCCATCGAGCGCGAAAGTGACCAGCAGATCCTCCTCGCGCTTGTCGGTGAACCGCGTCCGCATCGTCTCGCCCTCATAGGCCTCCAGCGGCCCCTTCAGCGACGGGGTGTGGGTGAAGGCCAGCCACAGCGACGTCTTGCGGTTGCGGCCCCGGCCCGTGACGCGAGGCTCGATGACGATGTCGCCGTACCAGGGGTCGCGCCAGGTCCCGGCATAGGCCTCCAGCGGCAGGGACGGGGCGACCCCGGCGGCCTGTTTCGCGTCGATGTCCGCCGCCGCCGTGATCGCATCGGCGTCGCTCTTGTCGGCCAGCCGCTTTGAATCCGCGATCCAGTCAAAGCCGGTCTTGTCCATGACGATGTCGGTGATGCCGCTGCGCAGGGCCCGCAGCAGATAGCTTTCCTCGGCGTTGGAGAAGATCGAGAAGCCGGCGTTGCGGCCGGGGATCATAAGGGTGGCCGAAATGCCGCCGGGCGAGCCGCCGCCGTGGCTGATCAGCCGTTCGCCGCGATAGTCCTGAACCTGGTAGCCCATCGCGTAGGTCGAGGCGATGGCCCGGCCCGGCAGCGACGCCGTCGGCCCTTCCGTGCCCGAGATGATGATGTTCGGGGTCCACATCTCCTTCGCCCGGTCCTCGGAGAACAGCCGCGACCCGTCGGGCAGGGCGCCCATGGCCAGCCGCAGCGCGATCCATTTGGCCCAGTCGACGGCGCTGGTGCACAGGCCGCCGGCCGCCGCGGCGGAATCCCAGTTCCACACCTCGGCGATCGAGTCGGCGATCTGCACCATCGGCCCGTGCGTCCGCAGCGGCGGCCCGACACGGGCGTGCGGCAGGGCGCATTTGGCCGGATCGGCCAACCGGGCCAACGGCGCCGTCTCGCTCATGCCGACGCGGTTCAGCACCCGCTGCTGGATATAGTCTTCCCAGACCATGCCCGACACCGTCTCCAGCACCCGGCCGGCGATGACGAACATCAGGTTGCAGTAGTGATAGTGCGCCCGGAAGCCGTCCTCGATCGGCACGAAGGCGGCCTGACGCACCACCTCGTCGCGGGTCAGGGTGGTGTTCGGCCAGAACAGCAGGTCGCCGGCGCCCAGGCCGAAGCCGACGCGGTGGCTCAGCGTGTCGCGCACCGTGATCCGCTCGCCGATCACCGGGTCCGACAGGGTGAACTCGGGCAGATAGGTCCGCACCGGTTCGTCCCATTTCACCTTGCCCGCGTCGACCAGCATGGCCAGGCCCGAGGCGGTGACGTTCTTGGTGTTGGAGGCGATGGCGAACAGGGTGTG
>JBBRFV010000196.1:0-5047 GCA_038241335.1 Caulobacterales bacterium
TCGACCAGAGAAATCTTGAAGCGCTTGCACAGGGCGTCCAGCGAGTTGGGCATGCCCGGAAACCGGCCAGGCCTAGGCTTCATCCTTGAGGCGCTGACGCTCGCCGCGCGTCCCCGCCTGCGCGGGCACGACGAGGCTCGCTGCCTGAGCGCATCCGGGAAGGGCGTCCGTCAGGCGGCGGACGCCTTTTCCATGTCCAGCCCGTAGGCGTCCCACAGGGACCGGTCCTTGAGCGAGGCGGCCAGAAAGGCGCGGTGGGCGTCGCGTTCGGCCTCGGTCGAGCGCGGCTGCAGCGGGTGCGGCCGGGCGCCGTAACCGCCCACCACCGTCGCGCCGGCCTGGGCCGTGACGGTCCGGATCGCGGACAGGTCGAGCCGACGCTCCTTGCCCCCCTTCAGTTCCAGATAGACCTCGGCCAGCAGGCGGGCGTCGATCAGGGCGCCGTGCAGGCTGCGCTCGACCAGAGAAATCTTGAAGCGCTTGCACAGGGCGTCCAGCGAGTTGGGCATGCCCGGAAACCGGCTCTGGGCCAGCTTCAGGGTGTCGATCCAGCGCGTCTCCTCAAACACAACCTGGCCGCAACGGCCGAACTCGTGATCGATGAAATTCCGGTCGAACTGGGCGTTGTGGGCGATGATCGGCGCGTCGCCGATGAAGTCGCACAGGTCGTTGACGATCTCGGCGAATTTCGGCGCGTCCCTGACCTTGTCGTCGGTGATTCCGTGAACGCGGATGGCGTCGGCGGGGATGAGCCGCTCGGGATGGATCAGGCGATGGAAGGTCCGCCCCGTCGGCAAAAGGTCGTGAATCTCGATACAGCCGACCTCGATCATCCGGTCGCCGGTCTTCGGGTCGAAGCCGGTGGTTTCCGTGTCGAGAACGATTTCGCGCGCCATGCCGTCTTAATGGGGCGGTTCGGTCGCCGGCGAAAGACCGCGGGGGCGTGGGGTCCACCCCGGCGCCAGAACCATCCCCACGATTTCGCGCACCCGCGCCCGGGTCGGCTCAAGCCCCTCGCCGGTGTCGATGACGAAATCGGCCCGGCGGCGTTTCTCGGCGTCCGGCGTCTGGCGCGCCAGGATCGACTCGAACCGGTCGCGGGTCATGCCGGGGCGGGCCAGCACCCGTTGCGCCTGGACAGCCGCGTCGGCGGTGACCACCACGACCGCGTCCACCGCCCGGTCGCCGCCGGTCTCGAACAGCAGGGGAATGTCGAGCACCGCCAGCCGGACGCCGCGCGCCCCGGCCGCCTCCAGATCGGTCAGGCGCGCCTCGGCGACCAGCGGATGGACGATGGCCTCCAGCCGCTTGAAGGCGCGCTCGTCACGACCCAGGGCCTCGGCCAGCCGCATCCGGTCGACAGCGCCGTCGACCACCACGCCCGCAAACGCCTCGCCGACCGGACCGACCGCCGCTCCGCCGGGGGCGTAAAGCCTGTGAACCGCCGCGTCCGCGTTCCAGACCAGCGCCCCCGCGTCGGCGAACATCGCCGTCGTGGTTGACTTGCCCATGCCGATCGAACCGGTCAGTCCGAGCACGATCACGCCTCGTCTCCCAGCGCCCGCAAGGCCAGGGCGCGCACGTCCAGCGGCGGCGGCTCTATCCCGAACAAGGCGCGGAAGGACGGTCCGGCCTGGCCGATCAACATGGCCAGGCCGTCGACCGTGACCAGGCCGCGCGCTCGTCCTTCAGCGAGGAAGGGAGTCATTCGCGGCCGATAGGTCATGTCCATCAGCACCGCATCGGACCGCAGGGCGGCGACATCCGTTTCGGGCCGGACGCTCAGGGCGTTGATCACCAGCCCCGCCTCGGCCAGATCGTCGGCGCCTATGACCCGGGCTCCGAGATCGGCGGCCAGGGCTTCGGCCCGGGTGCGGGTGCGGTTGAACACCCCGACCTCGGCCCCGGCGGCGATCAGGGCGGCGACCGCGGCCCGCGCCGCGCCGCCGGCCCCCAGCACGGCCACGGGTCGGTCCGTGACCACCAGTTTCGGCGCCTGTTCGGCCAGGGCCGCCATCAGTCCGAGCCCGTCGGTGCTGTCGGCCCGGGCCCGGCCGGCTTCAAAGACGAGGAGATTGGCCGAGCCCCCTCGCCGCGCCACGTCCGTCGCCGTGTCGGCCAGCGCCAGCGCCTCGCCCTTGAACGGGGCGGTGATGTTCAGGCCCCGTATCAGGCCGGCCCGACCGGCCGAGACCAGCACGCGGAAGCCCGCGTCGTCGGCCGGAGCGAAGGGGACATAGGCGGCGTCGAGTCCGGCCGCGGCGATCCAGGCGTTGTGGATGACGGGGCTGAGCGAATGGGCCACCGGCCGGCCCGCGATGCCCGCGACGATGGCGGCTCCGCTGATCATGGCTTCAGCACCCCCGCGCGGCGCAGTTCCGCCAGCACCGGCCACAACGGCAGGCCCAGGACGGTGAAATAGTCGCCCTCGATCGCCTCGAACAGCTGGGCGCCCATCCCCTCCAGCCGGTAGGAGCCGACGCAGGCCAGCAGGCCCTCGCCCTCGGCCGCCAGATAGGCGTCGAGGAAGGCGTCGGAGAAATCCCGCATCCGCAGGGTGGCGGTATCCACGCCGGCCCAGACGATCTGGCCGTTCCGCGCCAGGGCCGCGCCCGAATGCAGCTGGTGATCCCGGCCCCGCATGGCCGACAGGCGGTCGCGAGCCGCCTCCAGGGAAGCGGCCTTGGACACCAGTCCCCCATCGAAGGCGAGCGTCTGGTCCGCGCCCAGAACCCAGGCGTCGGCGTCATGGCGAGACACCGCCAGCGCCTTGATCCGCGCCAGTTCGACGGCCAGACCGGCGGCATCGGCTGGGTCGTGGGTCGCCTTGACCGCATCCTCGTCGACGACGGCGACCTGGACCGAGAAGGGCACGCCCGCGTCGTCGAGCATGGCCCGCCGCGCGGCGCTCCTCGAGGCCAGGATCAGGCGTTCGCCCGGCGCGCCGGTCACCAGCTGGCCCCCATGCGCCGGGTCCGTCGCTCGTTCAGCAGGTTGATGATGGCCGCCGCCGTCTCCTCGACCGAGCGGCGGGTGACGTCGATGACCGGCCAGCCGCGGCGCTCGAAGGCCCGGCGCGCCTTGACCGTCTCGTCGCGCACCGCGTCGTGGTCGATATAGGACGAGGCCCTGTGGGCGTTCAGTCCGTCGAGCCGGTTCTTGCGGATCTGCACCAGCCGGTCGGGAGACACCGTCAGGCCGACCACCAGGGGATTCTTCAGTCCCACCAGTCGCTCGCCGTCTTCCTGGCCCGGCACCAGGGGAACGTTGGCCGCCCGGATGCCCCGGTGCGCCAGGTAGATGCTGGTGGGCGTCTTTGACGTCCGGCTGACTCCGCACAGGACGACGTCGGCGCTCTCCAGCTGTTCCGTCGTGCCTTGGCCGTCATCGTGCTGCATGGCGAAATCGAGGGCCGCGATCCGGTTGAAATAGTCGGTGTCGAGGGCGTGCTGGGCCCCGACCCGGGTCGACAAGGCCGCGCCGAGATAGCGTGACAGGGCTCCGACAAGCGGATCAAGCGCGGCGATCTGGGGCATGTCCAGTTTGCGGCAGCCTTCCTCGAGCTGTTCGCGCAGTTCGCGATCGACCAGGGTGTGAAGGACCACGCCCGGCGCGGAGGCGACCTCGTCCAGAACCCGTTCCATCTGCCGCTCCGAGCGGACCAGGGCGTAGATGTGTTCGATGGGGATGACGCCGTCGAAGCGCGCCACCACGGCCTTGGCCATGGCGTTCAGGGTCTCCCCGGTCGAATCCGAGACCAGGTGGACGTGGAAATAGGTGGCCAGACGCGTGGGTCCCGCGGACCGGGCCGGACTCATCGCCCCGGACTCATCGATTGTGGTCCATGGCGTCAAGACTCCTGTGGACGCCTCGGGGCGCCGATCCGGTGTTGAAGGGCGCCCCTCTCTATAGCCGCGCCGGGTCGGGGCGGCGAGCGGGGATGAAGGTGGATCAAGTTCGAGGTCAGGGGCGATGAGTCCCAAGGACGCCGGCCGGCGTCCGGTCCCTTGTGGAAAATCCTAACGAGGTCTTCACGGCGCCCAGGCCCGGACGGGTCCCTCAAGCCCGCCGCAGCCCGTCCGTTAAGGTCTCGTTAACGGTTATCCCCGGTTTCACCAGCCCGATGAGTCAGGCCCGGTTGAACGCGACGGTCTGCGGAAAACCCGTCCGGATCCGCCGCGAAAGCCGGACTTGTCCCCGTCGTCCCCCGTCCCACCTGCCTCTTCGACTCTTCTTCGATTCTTTTTATGGAAAGGGAGGGGTGCGACATCGGCCCGGGCTTGAGCGTGGACCCCGCCGCCGGTAAGCCGACGATCAATGACCCTGTCCCCCGACCAGCCCCTGCTCCTCAAGGTCCTCGCGGGGCAGACCACCGCGCGTCCTCCGGTGTGGTTCATGCGGCAGGCCGGGCGATATCTGCCGGAATACCGGGCATTGCGGGCGACCACGCCGGACTTCATCGCCTTCTGCCTCGAACCGGAAAAGGCCGCCGAGGCGACGCTTCAACCGATGCGGCGCTTCGGTTTCGACGCCGCCATCGTCTTCGCCGACATCCTGCTGATCCCCCAAGCCCTGGGCCAGGAGGTCTGGTTCGAGGCCGGCGAAGGACCGCGGCTCGGCGCCCTTCCTGCGATCGAGGCCATGCGCGAGCGGACCGCCGGCGCCGGCGAGGCGCTGAAGCAGGTCGGCCAGACCCTGTCGCTGGTGCGGGCGAGGCTGGAGCCGGAGCGGGCCCTGATCGGCTTCGCCGGCGCGCCCTGGACCGTGGCCACCTACATGCTGGACGGCGCGGCGCGCACCATCGGCAAGGGCGAGCGCGCCCAGGCCCGCACCTACGCCTACGCCGAGCCCGACAAGGTCGCCGCCGTGCTGGAGGTGCTGGTCGAGGCCACGGCGCACTATCTGAAGATGCAGGCCGACGCCGGGGCCCAGGTGCTGAAGATCTTCGAGAGCTGGGCCGAGGGCCTGCCCGACGACCTTTTCGAAAGCCTCGTGCTGCGTCCCCACCAGCAGCTGGTCCGCCGGGTGCGGGAACTGGGGGTCACCA
>JBBRFV010000197.1:0-5021 GCA_038241335.1 Caulobacterales bacterium
CTCCCGCGAGCGCCGCCGAGGCGTGCGAAGACGACACCGTGGTGCTGGAGCCGGGCGTCGTCCTGGGTCAGGGCGTACGGATCGGGCGCGGCACGCGCATCGGGGCCAACACCGTCATCGGCCCCGGCGTCCAGATCGGCCGGGATGGGCGCATCGGCTCGAACGTGACTCTCGGTTTCGCCCTGATCGGCGATCGGGTGACCATCCTGTCCGGCGCCCGCATCGGCGAGTCGGGTTTCGGCGCCGCCATGTCGCGGGCCGGACCGGTCGATGTTCCGCAACTCGGCCGGGTCATCGTCCAGGACAACGTCACCGTCGGGGCCAACACCTGCATCGACCGCGGCGCCTACGGCGATACGGTCATCGGCGAGAACACCAAGATCGATAATCTGGTCATGATCGGACACAACTGCAGCATCGGCCGCAACAACCTGATCGCCGCCCACACCGGCATTTCCGGGTCGGTGAACTCGGGCGACAACGTCATCTTCGGCGGCAAGGCGGGCATCGGCGACCACATCACCATCGGCGAGGGCGCCCGCGTGGCGGCCGGCGCCGGGGTGCTGGCCGACATCCCGGCGGGCGAGACCTGGTCGGGTTATCCCGCGAAACCCCTTCGACAATTCTTGCGCGAGGCGATCTGGGTGTCCAAACAGGCTTCCCGCAAGAAGGACGACAGGGAGTAGGCCCATGGCCGAGGACGCCGCCAAGATCGACTACGCCGAAGTGATGCGGCGCCTGCCGCACCGATACCCCTTCCTGCTGGTCGACAAGGCCGAGAATTTCGTGCCCGGAACCTCGATCACCGGAATCAAGAACGTCACCCACAACGAGCCCTTCTTCCCCGGCCACTTCCCGATCGCCCCGGTCATGCCCGGCGTCCTGATCGTCGAGGCCATGGCCCAGACGGGCGCGCTGCTGATGTCCAAGACCATGGACGTCGCGGTGGCGGACAAGGTCATCATGTTCATGTCGATCGACGGCGTGCGCTTCCGCAAGCCGGCGCGGCCGGGCGATCAGCTGCGCATGGAGGTCAAGGTGACGCGCGCGCGCGGCGACGCCTACAAATTCCGCGGCGAGACCTTCATCGACGACAAGCTGGCCGCCGAGGCCGAGTTCATGGCCATGGTCGTGACCGTGGCGGAGCCCGCGACCTGATGGCGATCCATCCCACCGCGCAGGTCGATCCCTCGGCCCGGCTGGGCGACGGGGTCGAGATCGGCCCGTGGTCGATCGTGGGGCCGAACGTGGTCCTGGGCGAGGGCGTGCGCGTGGCCGGCCATGTGGTGATCCAGCAGGACACCACGATTGGGCGCGGCTCCGTCATCCACCCGTTCTGCGTCATGGGCGGCGATCCCCAGCATGGCGGCTACAAGGGCGAGCCGGTGGCGCTGGAGATTGGCGACAACTGCGTGATCCGTGAGCACTCGACCTTCAATCGCGGCACCCCGGGCGACCGCAAGCTCACCACGATCGGATCGAACTGCCTGTTCATGACCGGCGCCCATGTCGGCCACGATGCGATCGTCGGCGACAATGTCACCTTCGCCAACCACGCCACCCTGGGCGGCCATTCGAGGATCGGCGACCGGGTCTTCCTGGGCGGCCTGTGCGCGGTGCATCAGTTCGGCCGGGTGGGGCAGGGCGCCATCGTCGGCGGCCTGGCGGCGGTGACCCGCGACGTCATCCCCTACGGCTCGGCCTGGGGCAATCACGCTCAACTGCACGGGCTCAACCTGATCGGTCTGAAGCGCAAGGGCTATGACAAGACCGCCGTCCGCCGGCTTCTGGCCGCCTATCGCGACCTGTTCGAGGGCGCGGGGACCTTCGCCGAACGGCTCGACGCGGTCGGGGCGACCTACGCCGACCTGCCCGAGATCATGGAGATCGTCGCCTTCATCCGCGAGGACGGCAAACGTCCGCTCTGTCTGCCGGGCGAATGAGCCGGCTGGGGCTGATCGCAGGCGGCGGCGCCCTGCCGTTGTCGGTCGCGGCCCGCTGCGAGGCCGAGGGCCGCCCGTTGTTCGTGGTCCGGCTGGCCGGCTTCGCCGACCCCCATCTGGCCCGCTATCCCGGCATCGACGCCGGCATGGCCGAGATCGGCCGCACCCTGTCGGCGCTGAAGAAGGCGGGCTGTGACGCCGTCTGTTTCGCAGGCACGGTCAGCCGGCCCGATTTCAAGTCGCTGAAGCCCGACTTGAAGGGCGCAACCCTGCTGCCCGGCATCATCAAGGCCGCCACCCAGGGCGACGACGCCCTGCTGCGCAAGATCCTGTCGGTGTTCGAGGGCGAGGGCTACGCCATCGAGGGCGCCGACGACATCCTCGGCGGCGAGACCCTTCCGGCCGGGCCCTTGGGCGCCGTGACACCCACTGAAGACCAGCTCTCCGATCTCAGGAAGGCGCTACACATCGCGGAAAAGGCGGGCGAACTGGATATCGGCCAAGGCGCGGTCGTGTGTGACGGACTGGTGCTGGCGGTCGAGGCCCAGGAGGGGACCGACGCCATGCTGGTGCGCGTCGCCGGCCTGCCGGCCGACCTGCGCGGCGCGGTCGGGTCGCTGAAGGGCGCATTGGGCAAGGCGCCCAAGCCGATCCAGGACCTGCGCGTCGACATGCCGGTGATGGGATCGCACACCATCGAGATGGCCGCCGCAGCCGGCCTGGCCGGGGTCGGCGGGGTGGCGGGCAAGCTGATCCTGATCGACCACGCCGCCATCGTCGAGGCTGCCGACCGTCTGGGGCTGTTCGTCTGGGGGGAGACGCGATGAGCCGTCCGTTGAAGGTCATGCTGGTCGCCGCCGAAGCCTCCGGGGACGCCCTCGGCGCCGGCCTGGCCCGCGCCCTGAGGGCCCGGCTCAAGAACGATGTGACCTTCGTCGGTGTCGGCGGGCCGCGCATGGCCGAGGAGGGGGTCCAGAGCCCCTTCGACATCGCCGACCTGTCCATCCTCGGCTGGATCGAGGGCATCAAGGCCTATGGGCTGGTTAAGCGCCGCGTGGCCGAGACCGTGGCTCTCGCCGAGGCCGAAAAGCCCGACGCCGTGGTGCTGATCGACAGCTGGGGCTTCACCATCCGGGTGGCCAAGGCGCTGAAGACCACCCTGCCGGGCGTGCCCCTGGTCAAATACGTCGGACCGCAGGTCTGGGCCTCCCGGCCGGGTCGGGCCAGAACGCTGGCGGCTTCGGTCGACCATCTGCTGGCGCTGTACGCCTTCGACGCCCCGTGGTTTGAACGCGAGGGGCTGGCGACCACCGTGGTGGGCTCCCAGGCGGTGCATGTGGACATGACCCAGGCCGACGCGTCGCGTTTCCGCGACGTGCACGGCATCGCCGCCGAGACGCCGCTTTTGCTGGTCCTGCCCGGCAGTCGCCCGGCCGAGATCCGGCGCATGACCCCGGTCTATGAGGCCGCGGTGCGTCGGCTCAGGGCGACCCATCCCAACCTCGCCGTCGCTGTAGTCGCCGCAGGAACCGTGGCCCAGGACGTCACCTCACGCGTCGCCGCCTGGGGTTTCCGCGTCTTCGTCGTGCCCGAGATCGAGAAATACGACGCCATGCGGGCCGCGACCGTCGCCCTCGCCACCAGCGGCACGGTCTCGACTGAACTTGCCCTGGCCGGCGCGCCCATGGTCATAGCCTACAGGATCGACAGCCTCAGCTACCTGTTGATGAAGCGGCTGGTGACGGCCAAACACATCACCCTGTTCAACGTCGCCGCCGACCAGCGCATCGCGCCCGAGTTCATTCAGCACGAGGCGGCGCCCGAGGCGCTGGAGGCCGCCGTGGCCCGCCTGCTCGACGATCCCGCCGCCGCCGCCGACCAGGCGGCCCGCCAGACGGCGGCGCTGGACCTGATGGGCCGGGGCGCGCCGGACCCGTCGGGACTGGCTGCGGATGCTGTGCTCCGGGTGATCGCGGCCAAGGCGGGGACGTAGGGAGGAAGGTCAACGTCCGGCCCTTTGCGGACATGGACGCTGGTCAAGTCAGTCCAGGTGGCATCCGTCTTTGGCGAGTTGCGCTCTCAGCCACTCTTCAACGTCATAGCCGAAAATTTTCAGACCCTTGATGTTCGCGTTTTCGATGGAAAGTCCGGAGAGGTTCACGTTCGTGAGCCTCGCTCCCGACAGATTCACGTCATCGAAGATCGCGTTGGCAAGCGAGCAGTTTCTAAACTCCGCACCATCCAGCCGTTGGTCGGAGAAGTTCATCGGAATCTCCCTGGCAATCTCTCAATCAGCTTCACAGGCATACGCGCAAGCACGTGCGCTAAACACCCCCGGCCGACCTGAATCGGGTCTGCTCCTCGGCCTTGATCGCAATGTCGGCTTTCCGGTGACAGGCCGATGACCGCATCCGACCCATTGCGGACATTCACCTTGCAATCGCTCGACCAGACCCACAGTCTCTCGCGATGTTGAACCGGCAGTCCTGCTCCCTGCGCCGCCCCGACCGCGACGAAGACGAAGGCGCGTTCGATGACAAGGTGTCCAAAGCGGGGATTACGCCGAAGACGGAAGAACAGCGGACTTGAGGCCGGTCCTGGGATCATTTTGCGTCTTGGGTGCGATGGTCGCCAACGCGGTTTCTATTCTCATATTCGCTTATCCGTTGCCTTGGCTCCTGGCATTGGCGTGGGGCCTCGGAGTCGCGTTCTATGTTCTTGCCGCAGCAAGGAGGGGGCGGGTTCTAACCCCGGTTCCGCTGCTGGTAGCGACCGTCAACATCGCAATTCTCTTCGTTCCGGTTGCCTACATCGGTGCGGGCGCCTTTGCAGTGCCTTGGGCTTTGATCTACGCCGCCATCCTTATCGGCGGGGGAGCAAGTATGCAGATGATGTATCGCCCGCCGCGTCCAAGTTTGTGAACTACGGAGATACCGAGAGTCCGCTCACCGCAACGAGCCGCTCGACTGCTCCCGACCCGTTGCGGACGTTGCGACTGCCCGTCAGAGTTAGCGAATGTCAGTCGAAATCATCTGCGTTTCCTGCGGACGCCATCTATCCGGCCCCTGCCGATGGGGT
>JBBRFV010000198.1:0-4983 GCA_038241335.1 Caulobacterales bacterium
GGGCAGCGCCGGCGTCAGTCAGTGAGTCGCCAAACCTCGTTCACCGAGCCGCCCCCTCCGTGTCCCCGGGTTCGCCGACCAGCCACCAACCCAAAAGCAACGCAAATTGGGAGGAGAGCCCGGCCTCAAGCAGTTCGCGACCGCGTCGCGAACGGCAGGCCCCCAAAAAAGAATGTCAGACGGCCTGTAAGCCGGGTTCTGTTCCGTCCGAAAACGGCGACGATCATTCCTCTGGACCGGCCATTGCTGACCGGTTCTCGCGACCTACCCGGACGCCTCGGGCGATGAACCCTGCGGCCGAAACCGCGCGACGTCCCTATTCGGTCTTGCTCCAGGCGGGGCTTACCATGCCGTCCCTGTTGCCAGGCACGCGGTGGGCTCTTACCCCACCCTTTCACCCTTACCGGTCCCGCAGGTCCGGAGGTTTGCTTTCTGTGGCGCTATCCCTCGGGTCGCCCCGGGCGGAAATTATCCGCCGCCTTTTCACCGTGGAGCCCGGACTTTCCTCGACGGGCGCCCGGAAATCGCTTCCTGGCCCCGCCGCGACCGCCCGGCCGTCTGACGGGCCGGTTATTGGGCCAAGGCCAACATCAGGTCAAATTTCTCCCTCCCCTCATGGGGAGGGTGGCCGCGAAGCGGACGGGTGGGGAACCGCCACGCGGTCGCCCTCCCCCACCCTGCCGTCACCGTGCGCCGGGGTTCCTTGCCGTGGAGGAGGCGGTGGTCCGGGTGCAGCGACAGGGGGGTGGAGAGCGCCATCCGTGAGCGCCAGCCGGATCTGGGTCGTCACCCCCTCGGGATTATCCCGGATGGCCTCGTTAGGGATCCTCAACGTCCGATACCCCTCGCGAGCCAGAACGGCGTCACGGGTCCGGTCATGCGCCAGCCGGTATTCATGGGAGCGCCCGTCGACCTCGATGACGAGCCGACGGCTGTGGCAGACGAAGTCCAGGAAATAGCCGCGGAACGGCGCCTGCCGGCGGAAGTGAAGCCCCTGCGCCCGCAGACGTTTGAGAAAAGCCCACAGCCTCGCTTCTGGCGGCGACAACGCCTTGCGCATGGCCCGGGCTTTTTCGATGGCGGACATGAACAAAACATGAACCTCTTGATCGCAAGGCTTCAAGTCCGGCGGTTCCCCCCACCCTGATCGCTTCGCGATCGTCCCTCCCCACAAGGGGGAGGGAGAGCGGTGATCCTCTCCCTCCCCTCATGGGGGGGGTGGCCGCGAAGCGGACGGGTGGGGAACCGCCACGCGGTCGCTACCCGAGCACCCCCGTCGCGCTCTCCGCCGTCGCCAGTTGCAGCACTCCCATCAAGGTCGCCCGCGTCTCGCCATCGGCCACGCCGTCCACCTTCGCCGGCCGCCAATGCCTCTGGAAGGCCTCGACGGTCAGGCGCACCGCCTCGTCATAGTCGCCGCCGGGCTGGACGCCGTATCCCAGCCGGTGCAGGCCCGCGCGCAGGACGATGATGCCCAGTCCCTCGTCGCCGACGCCCAACGGCGCGCCGAGGGCGGCGATGCGTTCGGGAGCCGGTTCGAACCACAGACCATGCCCCTCGCCCGCCAGCCGTTTCCACGGGAAGCGCTCGCCCGGGTCCTGCTTGCGCTCGGGCGCCAGGTCGGAGTGGGCGATGATGCGGACGTCGGGAATGGTCCAGCGGCCGCGGATGTCGGCGACCAGTCCGATCACGGCCGCGACCTGGGCCTCGGGGAAATCGCGATAGCCGAACTCGTGGCCCGGATTGACGATCTCGATGCCGATCGAGGCGGCGTTGCAGTCGGTCTCGCCCTGCCAGACGCCTTGGCCCGCGTGCCAGGCCCGGCGCTCCTCGTCGACCAGCTTCAGGATCGCGCCGTCCTCGTCGACGACATAGTGGGCCGAGACCCTGGCCTCGGGGTCGCGTAGCCGGGCGATGGCCGCCTGCGCGGTCGGCATGCCGGTGTAATGCAGCACCAGCATGTCCGGCGGCGCGTGCCGCGTGTCGAAATTGGGGGACGGGGCGTCCCGGATGGTCGGCACGGCTAGCGGCCCGTCCGCTCCCAGCCGTAGGTGACCCAGGCGCCGTCGACCTTGCGGGCTTCGATCACGTCGTCGGCGCGGCGATTGCGCAGGGACATCGTCTTGCGGGTGCGCAGGGCCAGGCTGGCGAGGAAGACCACCACAGCGGCGAAGACCGCGATCACCGCCACGGCGGCGGCGGCGAACACCGCCAGCACCGCGCCCACGGCCATGGCTGCGAGGGTCGCCAGCAGGCCGAACAGCCACATCACCGGCGCGAGCAGGCCGGAGCCGGAGCGGCGCGAGGCGGAGCCGAAGATCAGGCGGTCGGACGAGGTCATCTCACTTACCTTTCAGGCGCTGCGTACAACGCCTCGAATGCAATGTCGGTCCACCGGGGTGAACGGTCAATGACCGGCCGCTTCACAGGCGAGTGTCCACCCCTAGAAGGGCTGGTCCGCCAGCACGGAAGCGCCCGACGCGCGGGCCCGGTCGGCCTGGATGCGGCGAACCGTCGCCTCGGCGGCCGGGTCGTGCATGACGCCGCCGATGCCGACCAGGACCTGGGCCGCCTCGCCCGAGACGCCGAACGCCCTGGACAGGGCTTCCCACGGCGAACCGGGCTCGGGATAGCGTTTGAAGCGGACGGATTCGCCGGCCGGAATATGCGCCAGCAGGCGGGCCCGGGCGATGGCCTCGGTGACGCCGCCCAGTTCATCGACCAGACCCAGCGCCTTGCCCTGGGCGCCGGTCCAGACCCGGCCGCGGGCGATCTCGCGCACCCGCGCCGGCGGCAGCCGCCGCCCCGTTGCGACCCGCGCGATGAAGGCGTCATAGGTCAGGTCAATCGAGCGGGCGAAGGCGGCGCGTTGAGCCGGAGTGAAGGACTGGGCCGGAGAGAAGGCGTCGGCGTATTCGCCGCCGATCGACAGGTTGCGCATGTCGACGCCGAACCGTCCCAAGGCGTCGGCAAGGACGAATTTGCCGCCGAACACCCCGATCGAGCCGGTCAGGGTCGAGGGCTGGGCCACGATCCAGCTGGCCTCCGAACTGATCCAGTAGCCGCCCGACGCGGCGTATTCGCCCATGGACACCACCACCGGCTTGCCCGCGGCCCTGGCGGCGCGGACGGCGGCCAGGATCTGCTCGGAAGCCTCGGGCGAGCCGCCGGGCGACGAGACACGGAAGACGATGGCCTTGACCGACTTGTCCTCGATGGCCGCATAGATGGCCTTGGCCGTGTCGTCCGAATGGATCTGTGAACCTCTTCCGAACGGGCTGCCGCCGCCGCCCGAGCCGGTCAGGATTTCGCCCTCGCCGCCGACGATGGCGATGGCGTTACGGCCCGAACCGTTGCGTTCGCCTTGGGCCGAGGCGTAGTCGCGGAACTCGACGATTTCCGCCCCACGGCCGGCGCGGCGCTTGACCTCGGCCTCAGCCTCCTCGACCTGGCCGATCTTGTCGATCAGCTTGCGCTGCAGCGCCTCGGGCGCGGACCACGGCCCCGCCTCGATGGTCGCCTTCAGCGCCGCCGCGGTGGTCCTGCGGTCCGCCGCAGCGTTGGCCAGGGCGCTGTCGTAGATCGAGGTCATCCACGCCGTCATCGCCTCGCGGTGGGCGGGGGTGAAGTCGCTCTGGGTGTATTCGTTGACGGCGTTCTTGTACTCGTAGCGCTGCTCGAACTGGGCGTTGACGCCATATTTGTCGAAGGCACGCCCGAGGAAAATCTGGTCCGCCGAGAAGCCCGCCAGCTGGAAGGACGCGGTGTTCTGCATCCACAGCTCAGAGGCCGAGGCCCCGACCATATAGCTGGACACCGTGGTCCCGACCGGCTGAAAGCCCTGCGAATGGGCGATGACGATCTTGCCCGACGAGCGGAAGCGCCGAACGGCCTGGCGGATCTCGTCCGCCGCCGCCGGCGTCATCCCGGCCTCGGGCAGGCGGATCAGCAGCGCCTTGACGTGATCGTCCTTCTCCGCCTGGGCCAGCACGTCCACCACCTGCATGGTCGACAGGCTCGAACCGCTGAACAGGGCGAAAGGGCTGGTCGGCGCCTGATCCGACAGCCCCTCGCGCAGGTCCAGCGCCAGCACGGTGTTGTGCGGCGTCGACGGCTTCGAGGTGGCAGAGCCGATCGCCATCAGGATGAACACGAACGGGACCACGACCAGAAACACGAACAGCCCCGCGAACACGCCGGCCATCGTCAGGAGAAACTGCTTCATGGAGAGGAGATCGTCCGGAGCCGGCAGCCGGGCTTGGCCGCTTCGCGACCATAGAGCGGCGCGGTCACCCGTCAAATGACGGTCGCGTAACGGGCGAACCGCATCGCAGCATCCCTTCGCTGCATCGCAACAGTCACGATTGATGCGGCGCGGGAAAATCCCTATATCGGTTCCTTGCGAGCGGGGGCCTATCGCCCCGCGTTGTATCGGACCGCACGCCCCATGCTGGTCACCCTGATGAAGGCCAAGCTGCACCGCGCGACGGTGACCCAGGCCGATCTCGACTACGAGGGCTCGATCGCCATCGACGCCGACCTGCTGGACGCCGCCGGCATCTTTCCGCACGAGCAGGTCGATGTGCTGAACATCACCAACGGCGCGCGCTTCACCACTTACGCCATCGAGGCCCCGCGCGGCTCAAAGGTCATCGGCGTCAACGGCGCCGCCGCCCGTCTGGTGCAGAAGAACGACAAGGTCATCGTCGTCACCTACGGCCAGATGCCCGAGGAAGAGGCGCGACAGTGGTCGCCGACCGTGGTGCTGCTGGACGACGCCAACGCGATCAAGCGCGCCGCCTGACCGGGCCGGGCGCTGAAAGACAAAGGGCCCGCCGGCGACGGCGGGCCCTTCTCGTTTCGCCTACCGGTTCAGGTCGTAGACGCCGGTGATGTCGATCCGCACCGTCAGTTCGCCCGGCGAGACCGGGGTGGAGGCGGCCGAGTCCATCGCCGCGCGGGCGAACATCGGCTGGGGCGACG